>JAWXUA010000124.1:0-8813 GCA_044433065.1 Pseudomonadota bacterium | reverse complement strand
ACACTTTCGAGAAAGTTTTCTCCCTCCCCCCAGACCCCCTCCCACCTTCAAAGCTTTTTATTTGCGGATGAAGTAACGTTTTTTTACAATGATTACGGCCGCATGTGGGACTATGACATTTGTGGCTCCCTATGAAAGTCAGATTGGAAGCGATGGGAAGAAGATTTTTTTGAGCTTGAATAATAAACTGTTTGAAATAATAGGTTTTCTGGAGAACATCATGCTGAATAAACCACGTCTCTTAACTCCCGGTCCAACGCCATTGCCAGAGCGCGTCCGCCTCACCATGGCCCAAGATATGATCCACCACCGCAAGGCTCCTTTCAAGAAATTGATGGCGGAAACGCAAGAGCTCTTACAAAAACTTTTTGGCACGTCACAAGTCGTCTTGCCCCTATCCTGCTCAGGTACAGGCAGCATGACCGCCGCAATTCATGGCTTGTTTAAGGCTGGCGAAAAGGTCATCATCGTTGACGCTGGCAAATTCGGTGAACGCTGGAATACTATCGCTAAGACCCGTGGCCTTGAAACCGTCATCATCAAGAAAGAATGGGGCACTGCTGTCTCTGTTGCGGATATTGAAGAGGCGTTGGCTGCCCATCCCGATGCAGCTGGTGTGCTTGTGCAATGCTCCGAAACCTCCACAGGCGTGCAACACCCTGTGCAAGACATCGCTGCCATGACCCGTCAGCGCGACATTTTGCTCGTAGTCGATGGTATTTCCAGCGTCGGCATCAGCCCTTGCCCCATGGATGATTGGGGTGTGGACTGCTTGCTCACCGGTTCCCAGAAGGGCCTCATGCTGCCACCAGCCCTCGCTCTCATCGCTCTTTCTGAACGCGCTTGGGCAAAAGCTGAGACCATCGCCACGGACTGCTTCTATTTCAACTTGCCTAAAGAACGTGATAATTGCCTGAAAAATCAGACGCTGTTCACCACACCAGTCAGCCTCATTGTGGGCCTGCACGAAAGCCTGACCATGTTCTTTGAATTTGGTCTCGACGAAATCTACCGCAAGCAATGGGCTCTCACCATGCTCGCGCGCGCCGGTGTCAAAGCACTTGGCCTTGAACCGCTTGCCAAAGACCATTTCACATGGGGCCTCACGAGCATTCGCTTGCCAGATGGTGTTGATGGCAATAAAGTCATTGAACATGCGGCCAGCCATTATGGCGTCATCATGGCTGGTGGTCAGGATGCCCTCAAGGGCCGCATCGTGCGCCTTGGCCATATGGGCTGGGTTGACTGGGCTGATGTTGTGGCTGGACTCCATGCTTTGGCCATGAGTTTGGCGGCTACATCTTCCTTTACTGTTCCTAATGATTATATGATGCTTGCACTCAAAGCATATGCTGAAGCATTGGAAGGCTAGCGGCAACCGACTGCTTTTCCATTGTCTATCGATTACTTACCGATAAGCATCTAAACTACCAAAGGAAAATCTCATGTCTGAAAATACCACGGCTCAAGCGGCACATGAAGACAATCTCCATATGCCGCAAGTAACCTTCTCCACCTTCGTTTTGTCCCTTGCCTCTTCTGCACTTATGGAGCTTGGCGAAGTACCTGATCCAAATACCGGAAAAGTCACCGAAAATCTTGTCATGGCACGTCACACCATCGAGGTTTTGACCATGTTGCAAGAAAAAACAAAATCCTGTCTTGATGATGAGGAACGCCGCCTTTTGGACGGTGTTTTATACGAAGTTCGCATGAAATACGTCATGAAAACACGCTAGGAGTATGGGCATGAGCGAAGCATATATCCGCGCCGGATTGGTTGGTGTCACAGGCTATACGGGCATGGAGTTGACCCGTATTTTAGCATCGCACCCGTCTATGAAATTGGTTCTGGCCACCTCGCGCGCAGAAGCTGGCCGCCGCATCGATGATATTTACCCGTTCATGGCCAACCTTGAAGGCGGTGACGTGGTTATTTGCGAGCCTGATGTGGAAGCCATTGCCGCCGCGTGCGACGTGGTTTTTCTCGCTGTTCCACACAAAACAGCCATGGGCATTGCTGAAGTTCTGTATCAGCACGGCGTCCGCGTCGTGGACCTTTCCGCGGACTTCCGCATCCGCAACGCTGACACCTACGAAGCATGGTACCACGTTGAGCATTCCTGCAAAGAGCTCATCAAAGAAGCTGTTTACGGTCTTCCAGAGCTCTATGGCAACGACGTTAAAAACGCAAAAATCGTTGCTAATCCAGGTTGTTATCCAACGTCCGCCATCATCGGTCTTGCTGCGGCTCTTAAGGCCGATATCGTGCACACCGATGACATTGTCATTGACTCCAAGTCCGGCACGTCAGGTGCTGGCCGCAAAGCCGTCGTGACCTCTCTTTTCTGCGAAGTGCACGACTCCTTCCGCGCCTACGGTCTTGGCAAGCACCGCCACACGCCAGAAATCGAACAAGAGCTCAGCCTGCTCGCTGGCAAAGCTGATACCGAAGAAGGCCTCACCGTATCCTTTAATCCGCACCTGCTCCCCATCGACCGCGGTATCCTTTCCACCATGTATTTGCGTCTGCGCTCGCCCATGACTTTGGATGAAGTACACGCCCTGTACTCCGAATTCTGGGCCAAGCACCAAGCCGCCAATATCGACAACCCTTCTGGTGACGGCTCCGCAAAGTGGGTCCGCGTGCTCCCCAAAGGCAAGCTCCCCGAAACACGCCACGTACGCGGAACCATGTTCTGTGACCTCGGCATCGTCGTTGATGAACGCACCAACCGACTCATCATCGTTTCCGCCATCGACAATGTCTGCCGCGGTGCTTCCGGTCAAGCTGTTGCCAACGCAAACCTCATGTTTGGTCTGCCCGTCAACGCTGGTCTGAACTTCGCGCCTTTCATGCCTTAGTTTTCATAAACACTGGGGGGGGGGGAGGAAAGAAACTTGTGAAAAAGTTTCCTCCTTCCCCCCACATAAAAAAACTACTCAACCCCTTCTAAACTTTGACTATCCCTCAGCTTGCGAAATAGCGTCGTGCGGCTAATTTTATACATCTTCGCAACATGCGAGAGCGAACCATGGGTACGCACAGCATTTTCAAGAATTTCGCGTTCGATTTCGGCCATAATATCTTTGAGTGGTCGTGTGTCGTCTGGAGATGGTGGGGTATAAACGGTGCGTGCAAGGCGAGTCCCTTGCATATGATTAGGCAGATGCGAAGGCCTGATATGCGCTCCACTAGAAATGACCACGAGGCTTTGGATAAGGTTTTGCATTTCACGCACATTACCGGGCCAACGATAATTTTGGAAGATATTGCACGTGGTCTGCAGAAAAGTTACCTGCCGATGATATTTAACACAAAAGCGCGAGAGAAAGCGGTGCGCTAGAGGCAGAATATCCTCTTGGCGTTCACGAAGCGGTGGCACATTAATGACAGCGACATTGAGGCGATAAAAGAGGTCACTACGAAAACGGCCGCTGGCCACTTCGAGGGCGAGGTCCCGATTGGTAGCCGCGATGATGCGCACATCAACCTTACGGGCTTTGGCGTCACCCACGCGCATGACTTCCTTGTCTTGCAGAACACGCAAAAGCTTGGCCTGCATGGCAAGAGGCAGCTCCCCCACCTCATCAAGAAAAACAGTACCACCATTGGCAAGCTCAAAATACCCCACTTTGCCCTTAGTACTTGCGCCAGAAAAGGCACCTGCCACATAGCCAAAGAGCTCAGATTCAATAAGATTTTCAGCAATACTACTACAGTCAACCTTCATGAATATTTTTTTAGCGCGCGGACTATATTCGTGGGTAAGGCTAGCTAAAACGTCTTTGCCCACACCAGTTTCACCAAGAATGAGCATGGTGGCATCGGTGCTTGCAACGCGCTTGGCAAGGGCCACCGTATCCTTCATGGCAGAGCTTTCAAAAATGGGTTCGCTGAAACGTGTGTGGTCACCCATGAGATTTTCAAGGTGCTGGCTATAGCTTTCGATAAGCTCTTTTTGCTGTGAGATTTGATCGCGAAACTCCGCTATCATACTGATATCACGAATAAAAGTGACAACAAGCGCCACTTCACCTTTCGTATCAAAAACTGGCACACCGCGCAAAACAACCTTAGTATGGCCATGCACATGCTGCACCGAAATAGACGCGTGGCGCGTTGCCACAACCGTAGGGTTCAACACAGTATCAAAGATGCCCTCCGCCACAAGGTCGCTCACATTCCGTCCCAGAATGTCCTGCCGCTTAAGCCCCGTTAGTTGCTCATAATGCGTGTTCACCCAAAGAGTTACGCCTTCGCTATCCGTAATATAAATACCATCACTCATAATATCGAAGATTTCTTCAAGATGGCGAATAACTTTTTCCATATGGGCCTCGCATAAAGCTGTGTTTCAAAAATGAACCAATACGTTTCATTTTCGGAACGAAACCATACGGCCAGACTTTGGAATATGCAAATGTTTTGTTTGAACATGTTCTTTTTAAAAAAAATATATTTATCCTTTACTGTAAACTAATTTTTACTTATAAAAACTTATGAATAAAATTCAATGGACAACCAAGGCTTTGCGGCAAGCCAGAAAATTACCACCCCAAGTGCAAAGCACTATTGCGCACGCTGTTGATACGCTTGAACGTTGGCCGCATGTGGAACAAGTAAAAGCTCTGCAAGGACGAGAAGGTTACCGCTTACGAATTGGGCGATACCGCATACTTTTTACGGTCCACTCGGGGATTCCGCTTATTATTCAAATAGAAGAGGTCAAAAAACGCGATGAACATACCTATTAATCATCAAATTATTGCGCATAACGGCATGCCTGTCGCCGTGGTTATTCCCTATGATGAATACATAGCAAAATTCTCTGTTGACCACGATAAAAACATAGATAACGACGAGGCCGTGCCTCATGAAGTGGCATCTCGTGTACTCAAAGAACAGATTTCACCCATTCGTGCATGGCGTGAACACCTAAATCTCACGCAAGCGGAAGTGGCGCAACGCATGAATGTATCGCAATCAGCTTTTGCACAGATGGAAAATGTTGAAACGACACAGCGGCACAGCACGCTCAAAAAGCTTGCGGCCGCTCTTGGAATTAGTGTTGAACAAATAGATTGGTAAACAAAAGCCCCTGTTACATGAGTAGCAGGGGCTATAATTTTATAGTCAATACAGTTATTTAATGAAGGCAATGACAGCGATAAGCATGGCTGTTTGGGCCAAGAACATGTCCATTATCCACTTGAAGTCTTTGAAGGGGATGGGGGGGGCGGCCATAGCCGTTAGGTAAACGCAGTGAACCTTACGGATACAGAGAGCAACGCTGGGAAGGGAAAACTTTCTTCAGAAAGCTTCCCCTTCCCCCAGTATAATCAACCTTACTTCAAGAACATCAGCGGAACAGCTGGAATGTAGGTAATGATAAGCAGGACGATAAGCATGAGTCCAATCATAGGCAGGGCTGCACGCGAGAGATCGGAGAGCTTTGCCTTTGCGACGCCACTGGCCACGAAGAGGTTAACACCTACAGGTGGCGAGATGAAGCCGATGGCAAGGTTAACGACCATGATAACACCGAAGTGGAGCGGAGACACGCCAACACCGGTTACGATTGGGAGCAGAATTGGGGTCAAGATAACGATGGCCGCCAAAGCTTCCATGAAAGTACCGATGATGAGGAGCAGGACGTTGATGAGGAGCAAGATGAAAATCTTGTTCTCGGTCAAGCCCAAGATGGTGCGTGCGATGGTGCTTGGAACGTCTTCGATGGTCATGATATTACCGAAGATGGTTGCCATGGCCATAAGCACGATGATGACGGAAGAGGTTGCACATGCTTCGACACAGCAAGAAGCGAGGCGACGCAAATTGATTTCTCTGTAGACAAACATACCTACGAGAAGACCGTAGAGTGCTGCCACAGCTGCTGCTTCTGTTGGGGTCATGAAACCGCCATAGATACCACCAAGAACGATGACTGGTACAAGCAAGGCCCACTTGGCATTCCAGAACGCTTTGCTGAAGGTAGACACGGTACGCTTACGCTGGGCACCACGCCAGTTACGCATTCTAGAGTAGAAATACGCATAGGTCATGAGCACAAGGCCGGTGAGTACACCTGGGACGATACCGCCGATGAAGAGGTCGCCAATGGATACCTGAGCAGAAACACCGTATACAACAAATGGGTTACTTGGTGGAATCATAACACCGATGGCACCAGCAGCAGCAACGAGAGCCGCGGAGAAGACTTTGTCGTAACCACGTTCAATCATGGCTGGGATGGTCAAAGCGCCGATAGCGGCAACGGTAGCTGGGCCGGAACCACTGATAGCACCAAAGAACATGCAGGTCATGATAGTGGCAAGAGCCATACCGCCATGGAGGCCACCGAGCATTTCGTCAGCAAGGGCGAGAAGACGCTCAGAAAGACCACCGGCACCCATGAACACGCCAGCAGCGATGAAGAATGGGATAGCCATGATTGGGAAGCTATCGATGGAGGTAAAGGCTGTTTGCGCCATGTATTCAATGGGCAAGGTTTCGGCACAGATGATGGTTGCCAAGGTAGCAAGGCCCAAAGAGATAGCAATTGGAATACCAAGGAAACAAGCAAGAATAAAGTAACCGAAGAGAACTGGAATTGGGTCGATGTAATCAGCGGTAAGGATAGGCAAGCTGAGGATAAGGACAACGCCTGCTGCAAAAAGAGAGTCCACAATACCGCACAGTCTGATTTGCTTCCAGAGATTTTGCACAAGGCGCAAGCTCATGAGGCCAAAAGCGATAGGGAGCACGGAATATGGAATGAGATAGGACATGTTAAGCGCCGCAGTATATTGCGGGAAGCGCATAATACGGTGGATTTGCGCCATGCCAGTGTCTACAATAACAAGGGTAAGGATGAGGAAGCAAATATCAACCATAACCCAGCTTGCATTTTGCCAACGCTTAGGGAGCTTGTCGTAAAGGATGTCTACGCGAATAGAGGAGCGATTTCTAATGGCAATAGGCAAAGCAAGGTATGAAATCCAGATGAAGATATAACGGGAAATTTCTTCAGTCCAAACAGCTGCACCCGCAGAATCAGAAAGATACGTAACAACGTAGCGATAAAATGTTTGCGCACTAATAAAGAAAATGATGGAAAGAAGGCCAGATACAAGGAAAATTTTCTCGAAATTTTCATCAAGCCACTTGAATACACCGCTAGATGGTGGAGGCGTTGCTGCGTTTACTGCTTGGGTGTCGGTCATGTTTGTCTCCTATGTAAACTAAAAACGGGGCCATATCTCCCCCTCCGCATAAGCAAAGGGGGAGATATGCCGGACAAATTACTTTTGGGTGTCTTGAACGAGCTTGATGAGCTCAGCAGGGATTTGGCTGGAGAACTCTTCAAATACAGGAGCGGTCAACTCACGAAGCTTTGCATGCTCTTCAGCAGGCAAAAGAGTGATTTGGATGCCACGGTCTCTGAATGCCTGCCATGCCTTTTCTTCCAAAACAACGGTTTCAGCACGCTGCCATGCAAGAGCTTCAGCAGCAGCTTCAGAAATCAAAGCGCGTTGTTCGTCGGTCAAGCCGTTCCACTTGTCGAGGTTCATGAGCAAAACGTGCATGCCGTAGTTGTGGCCGGAGTCCATAGCGTAGTTAAGAACTTCGGTGTGCTTTGCGTCGTTGAGGAGGGAGAAGGTGTTGCCTTCGCCATCAACGGTGCCTTGCTGCAGTGCTGTATAGGTTTCACCCCAAGCAACAGGAGCTGGGTTCATCTTAAGAGCTTTTGCAACAGCAACTTCGATTGGGGAGTCGGTGGTACGAACCTTAAGGCCAGCAAGGTCTGCTACAGAAGCAATAGGCTTCTTGGTGGAAACAAAGTTACGGTAGCCGTATTCAGAGAACATGATGGTCTTGAGGCCAACGCTAGCAGCGATATTGTCCAAGTATTCGCCAAGTGGGCCGTTATCAAGAGCGTCGTACAACTTAGCTTGGTTGTCAGGAGAGGTGATGAAAGGAAGGTCGAAAACCATGTATGCTTTGGAGAAGCTAGCAAGGTTAGGAGTGGAGCTTGAAGACATGTCAAGCGTACCAGCCTGTGCAGCTTCGGTGGTTACACGGTCACTACCGATTTGAGCGTTACCAAAGATACGAACGCGGATTTGGTTGTCGCTCTTTTCTTCAAGGATTTCCTTGAACTTTTCGTAACCAACAGTAACGTTGTTACCTGGAGCCATTGGGTGGCCGATACGCAAAGTCAAAGGCTTTGCAGCCATAGCGGTTGCAAAGGTGGAACCTACGATAAGGCTTGCCATGAGGACAGCACTGAGTAATTTACGCATGGTATTCTCCATCTAAAAAGTGTACTTGGGAAATTTTTCCCAAAAGATTATACGTTTATAGTGCACATTACGTGCCAAAAGCCACATAAGATACTATAAACCCTAAAAACCCTTGTTATAATAAGCACAAGCGCTCATTGAGTACTCAACTAAGAGCTTCTCCGGCCTTAGTACTTTTCATACAAATCGTTTCAAAACTGAAACACTTCAAAAAAGTTCATTATTTCATAGCACTTAGGAGTATCCAAAAAAAGTACCACATTTGAAACACGCGGTTCATATTTGCAACAAAAAACAGAACTCTTTGCTCTCCTGCACTGTGTTTAAGTCCTAACTGAAAACAAGAAAAATTAGCAAGCTTTTTTAAGGGCCTACGTGGCACTCCTATGGTAATCCCCCCATTAAAAAGTACTTTTGAAAAGTAGAATTTTCTCGTAAACTGAACGAAGGAGATCCTACATGAAAAAATCTCGCTACACCGACAGTCAAATTTTGGCAATTTTAAA
>JAWXUA010000123.1:0-9109 GCA_044433065.1 Pseudomonadota bacterium | reverse complement strand
GAAGGGAAAACTTTCTTCAGAAAGTTTTCCCTTCCCCCAGAAAATCCCTCCCCATCTACTCCACCTACTCCATTTGCTGCAACATGCTCATAGCGTCGGGGTGGCCTTGACGCGCGGCGCGGTCAAGCCAGAAAAGTGCGGCTCCTTTATCTTTACGGAGGCCGTTGAGGCCTTGAGTGTACATGATGGCAAGGAGATATTGTGCTTGTGCATAGCCGTTTTCTGCTGAGGCTATGTACCAGTTGAGGG
This sequence comes from Pseudomonadota bacterium, assembly GCA_044433065.1. Classification (GTDB taxonomy): domain Bacteria; phylum Desulfobacterota; class Desulfovibrionia; order Desulfovibrionales; family Desulfovibrionaceae; genus Nitratidesulfovibrio. The sequence continues at coordinate 8,860 of JAWXUA010000123.1, read as the reverse complement.
CTTCAGGAACATCTTGGTCCATGCCGATGCCTTTGGCGAGCATGTCAGCGAAGTTGTATTGCGCTTCAGGGTGTCCGTTCATGGCAGCGTGGTGGTAGAGCTCTGCTGCTTGGGGGTAATTTTGTTCAACACCATCGCCCGTATCAAACATGAGGCCAAGATTGTATTGGGCTGGTGCGTAGCCTTGCTCTGCGGCTAATAAGTACCAGCGCACAGCTTCACGGATGTTTTGGGGGATAAAAGTCCCTGTTTGATACATGATGGCGAGATTGTATTGGGACATGACGTAACCTTGTTCGGCGGCCTCAGCATACCAACGTACGGATTCTACTGGATCGGGGGCCACACCATCTGCACCATGCTCGTAGAGAACGCCAAGATTGTGCTTTGCATCGAGGGATCCACGTTCAGCGGCTAATTTCCAAAGATGTACCGCTTGGGAACTATCTTGTTCAGTGCAGAGACCTTGTAAGTACTGATTGCCAAGCGTATAGAAGGCGCCATCAAAGCCTTGTGCGGCTGATAAATTCCAGAGGCGCATGGCTTCATTGCAGTCTTGGGCAATTCCAGTACCGTTGTAATACATATTCCCGAGATTATAGAGAGCTATGGGAAAACCTTGCTCAGCAGAACTCGTGTACCATGCTACAGCCTCAGCATAGTTTTGTTGTACACCATCACCATACTCATAGATATAGCCTAAATCATTTTGCGCCCTTGGGTCGCCAAGATAGGCGAAAGTATACATTTCTGTTGTCGCAATAATAGAATGTAAAGAATCCGATGCATGGACAGGAGAAACGAATTGAAACAAAGTGCATGGCAAACTAAAAGCACAAGCTAGGATAAAGCGTCTCATATACATATATCTCCCAACATTTTTAATGGTTTAGAAAAAAGTATGGCAAAGATTGGGGAAACGCAAGGGTATTTTACCTACGATTACGCTAGAGGACTATGTAGGGCTTAGGGTATAGAGCGCTTTTGGCCATAAAAAAGGCTCCGTGCGAACACGGAGCCTTTAATGACTTTGAACTCGTTTTCAAGCAGTTAAGACTACTTGAAAGCCTTTTCGAAATTAGGCACAACTTGCTTTTTACGGCTCATTACGCCATCAAGCCAAACGGAACGGCCTTCAGGCTTAACGCCGAAAGCTGCTTCAACTTTGGAAGGATCATCAGAAACGATAAGCATTTCGGTGCCTTCCTTCATGATGTCGGTGAGGAGAAGGAATACGCTGTGGCGGCCTTCTGCCTTAACCTTACCAATTTCTTCGTACAAGCCGTCCTTAACTGCGTCGAGGAGGGAGAGGTCAACAACTTCGAGCTGGCCGATACCGATCTTGCAGCCGCCCATGTTGAAGTCCTTGTAGTCACGGAAAACGAGGTCGCTCATGGAAGCGCCATCAACTGCAGACTTAACCTTGAACATTTCCATGCCAAGAGCCATAACGTCTTCAACACCAGCGATAGCAGCAAGAGCTTCAACAGCCTTCTTGTCAGCTTCGGTGCAAGTTACGGACTTGAACATAACGGTGTCAGAAAGGATAGCGCAGAGCATGCCGCCAGCGATACCAGCAGGAATTTCAATGCCGTAGAAGTCGTACATGGACTTGATTACGGTGCAAGAGCAGCCTACAGGCCATACCCACATTTCGAGTGGGCTGGTGGTGGTGATGTCGCCAAGCTTGTGGTGGTCAACAACGCCAACGATTTCAGCGTCAGCCATGTCAGCAGGAAGCTGAGCGGAGTCGGAGGTGTCAACGAGGATAACCTTTTGGCCAGCAACGGACGTTACAACTTCAGGAGCGGTCAAGCCGAACTTGGCAAGAACGAATTCGCTTTCAGGAGTAGGAGCGCCTTGAGCAACAGCCTTAGCACCGCCGCACTCGCAAGAGCACTTCTTGCTGAAAAGGTCTGCAACTGCGATAGCAGAAATGATAGAGTCGGTATCTGGATTCATGTGACCAAGAACGATAGCACCCATTGGAATTTCCTCCGTTAATATTATTGAAAAACGTCCCACGAAAATCTCGTGAGCTTTATGACCAACATCGTTTGTGCTAAATAGCACAATCACCCACGCTTGCCAAGAGGTCTCACCCCTATCTCGCCATTTTTTTCGTTATTTCAAGAAAAAAAAGCTCAGAAACAGAACGCAAATCGTGGCTCCATAGGCAATATACGCTTTTTTGATACGCAATGCCAAAAGTGCACCCACTAAGGCCGCAAACCAGAGCATGGGCCATGTGAGACTCCCCTGTGCATGGTCGTCAAAAAGAGCAAAGTGTGAGGGAAAATGGCCAATAAACGTTTCCACGCACCAAAATGTGACAAAAAGCACAAGGTCACAAATCATGAACGTCGCAAGGTAAACAAGGAATGATTGCCACAGTGAGGTCAGAATGAGGTGTGTAGGGACAGTACCTTGTGGAAAATGATGGCTCGCCACACCACTACTCTCTTCCATATATAAGGATGGATTTTCACTGCTAGTAGGCGTATCCGGTGCAAGCCAGTGTACAAGGGCATCATGGCGTGTGTCGCAAAGGCGCCGTAAAAAGGTTTCCACACGCGCGGCACATTCAGCGGCTGGCATGGCCAAGAGAAGAGGTAGGAGCAAGTCAGATGGGCTTGGCATATAGCTTGGCATATAGCTTGGCACCTTGTTCGAGCTGCCCACACCTAAGCCCATATAGACAAGGCAACACACTAAAAATACAGGCAAAGTTCCATTTGGTGGAACATAGGTACCAGCTGGAAAAAGGTCCGCCCACAAAATCTCATAAAAAATAGCCACGGGCATGATGACCGACGTGGCTAAGGCCATGTCTCCAAAACACAGCGAGCATATGAGACCTGCAAAAAGCGGTCTATCGAGAAAACCAAGAGTAATGCTACAACGGCTCAGCGATAAAAGGGCAAAAAAAAAGCGACCACAACAGGAACAAAGGGAGCGGCCATGAAGGATTGTACCATGGTAGTCGGAGTGAACATTACAGCCCTCGCGCTTCAGTTGTATCGTTGGGCACACAGCGGAAATCAAGCATGACGCCGTGCTGTTGTAAAAAACTTAGGCAACTTTGGTCTTCTGCTGACAGGGCTACATGCGGATAAAGTTGTTTTTTCCCAGGGGCATAGTGCATATTGCCAATATTCAGAACATCCATGACAAGGCCACCTGTGAAGACGCGCTCCACATCGTAACAATTGGAGAAGAGCACAAAAGCGTCTGTATCGCCTTGCGTTTTCAAGAATTGCGGCACCGACTGGACCGCCAAAAAGTGTACGTCAACACGACTAGGAATAGCAAGGCTCATGATTTGTTGTTGCAAGTCATCGTTGGCCACATCATCGTTGGCCACCACAAGGCACGAGGCACCAGTATAGGGAAGCCACGCCTCAATGACTTGGCCGTGCACAAGTCGATTATCAATGCGGAACCAACGCATATATTAAGCCTTTTTTTTGCGCAACATATCAGCAGCAACAACAATGCCCTTTTCACCAGCATCACCAGCCACAGCGGCAAGTTCAGCTAAATCCATATTTCGCTTGGAAAAAACTTTCAACAGCATGGGCAAGTTCACGCCAGTAACAACCTCAACCTTATGCGAACCAAGCAAAGACAAGCTCATATTGGTTGGCGTGCCACCGAACATGTCCGTCAAAATAATGACGCCCATACCCTTGTCCAGACGCAGAACAGCATCTTTCAGACGGTCAAAACTTTCATCCACGCCAAGTGAAGCATCAACACTAATAGAGGCGCAATCGTCCTGCTCACCAAGAATAAAACCTGCAGCACGGAGCAAAGCAGAACCGTAATCTGCATGCGTCACAAGGACTACGCCCACATGGATTGCACTTTGATCTTCAACCATTATATTCACCATATACCTAATATTTTTTATATTTTTCCATCAAAAATCGCCCCATTCTTTCCCATGTGGCCACGGATATCCATTCGAAGTTCCGCTTGCCTATCCACATATAAAAAGTTTTTTGGGAAAGGGATGGAGGGGGGGGCCTTCCACCCACATAAAAAACTACCCAAATCAACCAAGTTCAAAATGTCGATGCTCTACGGTAACAGCGTAGTCAGCATTTTTCAAGGAGTTAGCAAGGGCATGCGCTGTGGCCACGGAGCGGTGGCGTCCGCCTGTACAGCCCACTGCGATGGTAAGTCGGTAGCGGCCTTCAAGCTCATAGAGTGGCAGGGTCTCTTGGATAAAATGAAGCAGATTGTGCCGGAAGGCGCAGGCTGCGGCGTTACCAAAAACATAGTCTGCGATGGGCTCATCAAGACCTGAAAGGGGGCGCAAATTAACGTCGAAATAGGGATTGGGCAAAAAGCGCACGTCGAAGACAAGGTCAGCTTCTTTGGGCACACCGTACTTAAAACCAAAAGACACCACATTCACTCGCAAACCACGAATTCTGCCTTCAGTCGCACTCCAATCTTGCTGGATGACGCGGCGTAAATCGTGGATGGAATAATTTGTAGTGTCAATGATACGGTCAGCAACATCACGCACAGGAGCGAGACGCGCTTTTTCTTCAGCTAGGGCTGCTTCGAGCGTAAAGCCCTCGACTTCTAGGGGATGTGGGCGCCGCGTGGTGGCATAGCGTTGCATCAGAGCCGCTGTATCGGCTTCGATAAAAATGGTGCGTGGCGTCATGCCAAGACGACGTAGCTTGTCAATGGCTTTTTCAAAATCATGGACAAAGGCTTTTTGCCGCAGGTCCAAACTAAGCACGAGACCTTCATAGGACGCCAGCGCGGACTTGTCTAGAAACTGTATCATTTCAGGCATTAAGCGCACTGGAAGGCCATCCATAGTGCAGTAGTGCAAGTCCTCAAATACTTTGAGGGCTGTACTTTTACCCCCACCAGACAGGCCCGAAACAATAATCAGATCGAGTGCGCGCGATGCCTTAGGGTTCGACAAATCATGCGCACCAAGGCTTTGCTTTTCACTAGCGAGAGTGTTGCCAACCATTGTTTATCTCCGGCACGAAGAAACAGCGTGTCTATGAATGCATCCTATATGACGTTAAAGTGCCCTTTACGACTTCGCCAAAAGGGCAAAAAGTGTTTCGTGATCAGTGGCTTGCATAAAGGTTTGGCGAAATTCTTTATCCTTTAAAAGCCGTGAAACATGGGCCAGCAAACGCAAATGCATGCCCACAGCATTTTCAGGAGCAAGGACCATGAAGACAGCACGCACAGGCCGCGCATCCAAAGCCTCAAAGGCCACGCCATCGATACTGCGCGCCACAACCAGAATCATTTTTTCAAGGCCAAAAATTTTTGCATGCGGGATGGCAATGCCATCGCCTATGCCCGTTGAGCCAAGGCTTTCTCGGTCATGTAGCACCTGCAAAATATTCTTCGCGTCCAGATTTTCATAACGGGCGCACACCAAGCCAACCAGTTCCGCCAACACATCTTCCTTAAAGGGATGGGTACTCGCGGAAAGGTCGCTTATGAGAAGTTCACTGTCAACATACTCGTCAAGACGCATGGAAAACCTTATATGACTGGATCTATCAGGCCAAAATCGCCGTTGCGCCTGCGGTACATAACAGTAATGCGTTCCGTCTCGGCGTTAAGGAACACAAAGAATTCATAGTCAAGATTTTCAAGCTGCAGGGCCGCTTCGTCTTCATGCATAGGCTTTGGTACAAAATGTTCCATGGCCACCATGGGTTTTTTGCCACCCTCACCTTCTGTATAGTACTTGAACACAGCGATGATAGCGGTGGAAAATACCCGAAGGCTAAAAGACCTCTTTCCGCTTTGAAGATGATGGGATGCCCATGCCAGTACGATACTTGGCAACCGTACGACGCGCAATGTTTACTTGCAATTGTTCTTTAAGAACTTCGCCAATGCGCTCATCGCTTAAAGGCTCGCGTGGGTCCTCTTCGGCCAAAAGCTTCTTAATAAGAGCTTTGACACTTTCCGATCCCACTTGACTGCCATCATCAAGCTCTAAGGCACTGTTAAAAAAGAACTTCATCTCGAAAACACCGTGAGGCGTAGCCACAAATTTATTGGTTGTGATGCGGCTGACTGTGGATTCATGCATACCAATATCTTCAGCAATATCACGCAAGACCAAAGGACGCAATTTCGCAACACCATCATTAAAGAAATCTTCCTGATGACGGATGATGCTCTCCACAGCTTTGTACAGCGTCCGTTGCCGCTGGTACAAGCTTTTAATGAGCCATGCTGCAGAACGTACCTTCTCTTGGAAAAAATCCTTATCCGCAGAGGACAAATCAGCCATGCTCTCATCATATAAAGAGCTCAGCTGTAGATGTGGTAAACCATCGTCATTTAAGATAATAACGAATTCACCATCATATTTGTACACAAAGACATCAGGGCTCACAAAGACAGGATCACTGCCGCCAAAGCTGCTACCAGGCATGGGATCAAGGCCTTGAATGATATCGATATACTCGCGTAAATCATCCAAATCCAACTTGAATTTCCGAAGCAAGGGCTTGTAACGACGCTTTTCTAAATCCTCTAAATGGTCACGCACAAGGGCAACCAAAATAGGATCGCGGCTATAGCCAAGCACGTCAATCTGGGTCAAAAGTGACTCCTGAGGCGTGCGCGCAGCAATGCCCACAGGGTCAAAACGCTGAATGGTGCCAAGAATACGCTCGGCATCCTCTTCAGAACAATCGCCCATGGTTGCAATTTCTTCAATGGACGCTTGGAGATAGCCAGAGGAACCAATATTACCGATAATTATTTCGCCAATATCCTTTTCCTCATCAGACAAGCGAGACAAGCGCAATTGCCACATGAGATGCCCTTCAAGGGACGGCTGCGACGCATACCGCGCCTCAAACGACGTCATTTCCTCAGGCAATTCATATTCGCGGCCCTGCATTTGGTTGGATGAACTGCCAAATTCACCCATATAATCTGACCAGTCCGCGTTGCGCTCAAGATCTTTGTCATAACCATCTTGCGTGGCGGCCGCACCTTGTACAGCCTCGGCATCGCCAGACCGTCCATCAGAACTCACAGGCTGTTGATCGCGCTCATGGCTATTTACACCTTCGCGCGCCAAAGTGTCCGCATGCTGATTATTATCAGTAACTTCCTCAAGAAATGGATTTTCCATCAACTCGGCATGAACAGTTTCCACCAAATCAAGGCGCGACAGCTGCAAAAGGCGGATTGCCTGCTGCAATTGCGGCGTCATAACTAGCTGTTGACTGAGCTTTAATTGTTGTCTGAGTTCTAATGCCATGCCCTAGACTCCTAGTCTGCGTAAAATATAGAAATGGCTTGCGCCTATAAAATCATAAACTATAGGTATAATTCACTTTTTTAAAAAGCTATTGAGATGCACTCTACGCACATGTATTACAATAAAATTGTGAAAGAAATCACGCATGCGTCATGAAAAGAGTATAGAAGCATCAAAATAGCCAAAGTGACGTTTTCACCATGCCATACAGGCCGTGTTCATGCAAGCTTTATGCAAGGCTTATGCCGTAAAGCACATAATATAACAAACATGTGAATTTTATTTGCTTACCACATATTATGATTTAATAAGTATCTAGAACTATAGTATTTTTTTTGCAAAATTATAAATATGCCCAGCCAAGCTAACAAGTCCAGTTGACATGGATAACTCTTGTCGAGTATTAATCAGTGCTCAAAATGCGTATCCAATGATATGTTCCATCGTCTGCATCCAACGAAATCTGCAAGGGCACTGCATACACTCTTGTACTTTTTTTTCACATTTGCAAAAGGACATATACAGAATGCATGATGAACAAAATATGCATGCGTCAATCATGTATTGGCCATCATGGTCAAATCGTTTTCTATGCTAAAGTAACCATTTTCAATACAACAATGCAACACTATAAAGAGGCTCCACATGAGTGATACACCAGAAGAGTTTGATGTCGAAACGACTCCCGCTGTCCCTGGAGCGTGGTACAACATTATCCTGAACAAAAAAGTTCAGACCTTTATCATCGGCATTATCATCCTCAACGCGCTGACTCTTGGCCTTGAAACGTCACCATACATAAAAGAAACGTACGGTGCTGCGCTCCATGTTTTTGATATTTTTGCACTGACCGTGTACACCATCGAACTCGCGCTAAAAATGCTGGCTCTGCGCTTCAGATTTTTCAAAAGCGGCTGGAATATCTTTGACTTCATCATCGTTGCCATGGCCTTTATCCCAGCCACAGGACCGCTCACCATCTTGCGTTCCTTCCGTATCGTGCGGGTCTTGCGCCTCATCTCTTCCATCCCGCGCCTACGTGTCATCATCCGCTCGCTTGTAGTCTCTCTCCCAAGCATCGGTTGGATTTCCTTCCTGCTACTCATCATTTTCTACATTTTCTCAGTGCTCGCCACCAACCTCTTCGGGCCCACATTCCCCGAATGGTTCGGTACCATCGGTGAGTCCTACTACACCCTCTTCCAGCTCGTCACCCTCGAAAGCTGGTCCATGGGTATCGTCCGTCCTATCATGGACCAATTCCCATATGCGTGGCTCTTCTTCGTGCCGTTCATCCTGCTCACCGCTTTCGTTATCCTCAACGTTTTTATCGCCATCGTCGTAGGTTCCATGGACGATATTAAAAACGAAGAGCAAACCCAAGCCGCCGCAGAACTCATGGAGCAAGACAACACCACACCAACACAACAACTTACCCTCGAAATCGAAGCTATGCGCACGCAACTCCTGCGCCTCGAAGCCTTGGCGCTTAAGTTGAAGGATTAGATTTTACTGGGGAATTTAGTTTGACTGGGGGGAAGGGGAACCTTTGAAAAGCTTCCCCTTCCCCCCAGACTG
>JAWXUA010000122.1:0-9176 GCA_044433065.1 Pseudomonadota bacterium | reverse complement strand
GTCTGGGGGAGGGAAAGCCCTTTTTAAAGGGTTTCCCTCCCCCAGACAAACTATACTACCCTAAGCAACAACAGCATCAAGCAACATGTTGTCGCGGTGAACAACTTCTGGGTAATGGGCGTCACCGAGGATGGCGGCCACTTCGTGACGCTTGTGACCTTGGATTTTCTGGAGGTCGGTGCTTGAGTAGTTGCTGAGCCCAACGGCAAGGACGGTGCCTTGCTGGTTGGTGATGCGTATGAGAGCACCAGCGTCAAAGTCACCAAGGACTGCGGAGATGCCACCTGGGAGAAGACTACTGCCTTTGGTGGTGAGGGCTTTAGCGGCACCATCGTCGACGGTTACCGTGCCTGCTGGATCGGATTGATACGCAAGCCAGTATTTGCGGCGCGAGATGATGCGGCGCTCTGGGCGTACCCATGTGCCCACGGACTCACCTGCGAAGGCTCGGGAAAGAATGCCTTCTTGCCGACCAGAGAGAATGAGCGTTGGCACACCTAATTGCGCAGAACGGCTAGCGGCCATGAGCTTGGAGTACATGCCACCCGTACCGACGGTGGTCTTAGCGCCACACATAGCGTCAAGATCAAGAGCGTGGGCGTCTTCAATACACTCAATGATGGCGGCGTTGGGGTCCGTGGATGGATCCCCAGCATAGACACCTGAGGCGGAAGTCAAGTTCACGAAGAGGTCGGCTTCAACGATATTGAGGAGCAGACTCGCAAGATTGTCGTTGTCGCCGAATTTGAGTTCCTGAACGGCAACGGTGTCGTTTTCATTGACGACTGGAATGACGTCCCAGTCAAGTAAGGCATGGAACGTATTGCGCGCGTGGAGAAAACGCTCACGGTGTCGCAAGTCGTCTCGCGTGAGAAGTACTTGGGCTGTGAGGTGACCATATTTGGCAAAAGCCTTGTCATAATAATGCATTAAGCGGCTTTGACCAATGGCTGAGGCAGCCTGCTTATGTGGCAAGCCCGTCATTTCGCGACACCCACGCAAGGCACCACGACCAGCAGCCACAGCACCAGACGACACCAAAACAACGCGCTTTCCGCTATCTTGGAGGGCTGACAATTGAGCCGCAAGGTTATCGATAACTGACGGGTCAATGCCCGACTCGTTAGTGAGGACGGCACTGCCAACTTTTACCACAACGCAACGGGCCTCAGCTAAAACCGTAGCCCGCTCTTGTCGCCAATCCATGCCAGACATGAGGGCTCCTAATTGCGCTCGTGTGTGTAAACGACTTCGATTTCCTCGAAATCTTCGTCTTCTTCTTCAATCTCTTGCAGGTGGATAAGTGGATCGTGCATATCGATGGCGTCACGCAAATCCCACATAGCTTGCACAACTTCCTCAACGCCTTCACCATGCATGGCAGACATAAAGAAAATTTGACGTCCTTCAGCAGCGGCAAGCTGACGAATTTCTTCGACTTCCTCTTCCGTGCGAAGGTCAATTTTATTGATGACTTGCAGCTGGTGGCGTGCACCTAATTCTTCATCAAAACGCTCAAGCTCTTCATTGATGAGATCAAAGCCAGCCCAAGGGTTTTCAAGGTCAATGTCTTCGATGCTCAAAATATGCACGAGAAAACGCGTACGTTCTACGTGCTTGAGGAAGCGGTGACCAAGACCTTGGCCTTCGTGCGCACCTTCGATGAGGCCGGGGATATCGGCAATAACCATACGGTGATCGGGATCCACTTCATCAATCATGACGCCAAGATTTGGCACAAGAGTGGTAAAAGGATAGGCCGCAATCTTTGGCTGTGCCGCAGAAATTTGGGAGATAAAAGTGGACTTGCCAGCGTTGGGCAAACCAAGAAGACCAGCGTCAGCCAAAATCTTCAGTTCCAAGCGTAATTTCAGCTCGTCACCAGGTTCGCCTTGCTGAGAGAAGCGTGGTGCGCGCATGGTGGATGACTTGAAAAATTCATTCCCCTTGCCACCACGACCACCAGCTGCAATGAGCACAGGTTCATCAGGCATAGAAAGGTCCGCGATGAGTTCTTCGCCTGTTTCAGTCACTTGGAAAACAAGCGTACCTGTGGGCAAATCGAGGATTAAATCCTCACCCTTACGGCCATCGCATTGGCTGCCAGTGCCGCATTGGCCATTCTGTGCTTCGTATTTACGTTGCAAGCGGAAGTCGTACAAGCTCAAGAGCTTATTGGTACCGCGCAAGAAAATATTGCCACCAGAACCGCCGTTACCACCATCTGGTCCACCACGTGGAACATATTTTTCACGGCGAAATGATACGCAGCCGTGGCCGCCTTTACCTGCACGAACATTAATTGTTGCTTCGTCGACAAAACGCATGAGAGCCTGCCTTACCTTGAAATGAGAAATGAAAATACTGGGGAAAAATACGCGTACAGTCTAAAAACGTTGCGCTTTCAACCCAACATAAAGGCGGCATGACTCCCTTGTGAGCCTATCCACCTGCAACCTTAATAAAACAGCAATAAACAAAAAAGGGCGAAAGACGGGATACGCTTTCGCCCTTTTTGCAACAAGGGAAATGTGGGCTTTCGGCGCGCGATTAAACGGCGTCGATATGAACCCGAGTCATGACCTTACGCTTACGAGTGTATTTCTCGTAACGCACAGTGCCATCGACTTTAGCAAAAAGGGTGTAATCGCGGCCCATACCAACGTTTTCACCAGGGTGAATTTTGGTGCCGAGCTGACGAATAAGGATATTGCCAGCGAGTACAAGCTGACCACCGTAGCGCTTAACGCCGCGGCGTTGGCCTTCACTATCGCGGCCGTTACGTGAACTACCGCCTGCCTTTTTATGTGCCATGACAGATTCTCCTTAAAATTAGGCTTTGATAGCCTTGATCTTCAGAGCAGTGAAGTCCTGACGATGACCCTGCTTTTTGCGGGAGTCATTGCGGCGCCACTTCTTGAAAACAACAATCTTTTCGCCACGGCCGTGTTCAACAACGTCAGCAACTACAGTAGCGTTTTCAATGTATGGAGCACCGATAGTAACGTCGCCGCCACCAATCATCAGTACCTTATCAATAACAATTTCGCTGCCAGCTTCAACAGCAAGCTTTTCTACAAAGATCTTGCTGCCTTCTTCGACGCGGAACTGCTTGCCGCCGGTTTCAATAATAGCGTACATCGTAATCCTCCAGAAAAGAGAGGGAACTTTATCCATATTCTAAAGAGAAGTCAAGCGCGTTGACTTTTCCCTAGAGGGGTTTGCGGATAATCCCTCGCGCGAAAGCGTTTCTTATCACACTTCACACAGACCGTCGGCAAGTTTGGCATGCACATGCAGGCAAACTTTTCAGCACGAACGTTCTCTGCCAGCGACCTCAATAAATCGCATGACATACGTCATGGAAAATAAACCATGGGGCCATACGCTTTAGCATCCATGGTCTTTGGGATGATGAAACACCCCAAACGATGCACATTCTCTTTTCCATATCATGAAATTTTTTAACGTAGAGGCATCAGTGACACCGAGCATTCGCGACTGTTCAGTTGCGACTACAGTAAATCTACGCGAAAAATATTTTAGACTAGTCAAAAGAAAGCACACAACAAATGATGTGCTTAAATACTGCTACACGAACAGTAAAAACACAAAAAAAACACGCTTCAAGCGCACCTTTTAGCCAAAAAGTGCGCTCATAGCAGGCCTAACCTTATGCGAGAGCACAAAGGTTATCTGCCCGTAAAATGAAATACTTTCATGCTTTATTAGGTTGTACGCACCCATAACCCATGAAAACTATTCATCTTAGTGTTCGAGATGCTCGCCCTTACGGATGCGATACATCGCAGTGCTGAAAATAACGCAGAAATAAATAGCGATGAGGCTTACACCAACAAAGCCCTGAGGCGTAGAGTGCATAGCATTTTCAAAAAGCACTTCAAACATGTTCCGACTCCTTACAGGTATGCAAAAACATTTGTCTGGGGCTTTTCTTGCCTTATTTTGGCTAAAAGTCAAGAGTGCTTTTTATGCTTTTGCGTGCTAAAGAGTCCTTTCTGCAAGCGTGCTAGGTGATTTTGAGCAAAAAAAGTGGTGTGCCTGCTTTACTTTTTGTGCAAAGCGAGGGCGCGATATTCTAGCAATAGCAAGGCTTTTTAGCGTTTTTTGCGCTACAAAATCATGAACAACGCTGCGCTTAACATATAAAATAAGGTCAAAAAAACATGACAAAAAATATTTCTTTGCAAAACGATGATGCGAGCTCTACCCTTGCCAAGGGCCAGCACTTAGAGTTGACGATTACAGGCCTTGCTCTTGGTGGTAAAGCCATTGCTCGTACTGAAGATGAAATCCAAGATGACAGTCGAGGCCGCGTTGTTTTTATCGATAAAGGTTTGCCAGATCAGCGCGTCCTTGTGGAGTTGACCACGGTTAAGAAGCGTTTTGCAGAGGCTAAACTCCTCAAAGTCCTTGATGCAGGTCCTCACGCTCGCGAAGCACATTGCCCACATTTTGGTGTATGTGGTGGCTGTACATGGCAGGACCTTCCGTATGAGGCGCAACTTTTCTGGAAAGAACGCTTTGTACGCGACGTATTAGGTCGCATTGGCAACCAAAAAGAACTGTCTATGTTGCCTATTCTTGGCTCACCACAAGAGTTTGGCTTCCGTAATAAAATGGAATTTGCCTTTGGTACAGATGCACAAGGCAAGATACAATTAGGACTGCGCCAACGTAACTCACACGCCATTGTGGATGTAAGTGATTGTAAGTTGCAAAGCTCACTGGCGCAAAAGATTGTCAACGCAGCAAGAGAACTCTGTAGTCAATCGACACTTCCTGCTTGGAATGATGCAAAAAGTACAGGCTTTTGGCGTTTTCTTGTTATCCGCCAGCCAGCTTATGGCAAACAATGCGTTGTCCACCTCATCACGTCGCAACCACAAGGTAACCCAGAAGAAGCTGCCAAGGCCGCTGCTCGCGCTAAGGCGAACCCTGTTTGGGGTAAAAAACGCCGTGCGCAAAAGGCCATTTCTGCCCCTGTCATTGAAGCAACCATTGCTGATTTCGGCAAAGCCATCATGGAAGCTGTACCTGAAATCTCTGGTTTTTCCCATGCTTACAGAACCGAAGCAAGCCAAGTTGCTCAAGGCCAAGGATCCGATATCCACCGCGGCAAAAGCAATCTGCGCGAAAAAATCGGCTCCGTCACTCTCGGTTATGGGCCAAGCTCTTTCTTCCAAACCAATACCCCAGCCACAGAATTGCTGTACGCTGAAGTGGCACGCATGGCCGCTTTATCTGGCCGCGAAGAGGTCTGGGATTTATACTGTGGCGTTGGCTCCATCACCCTGTATCTTGCGCCCATGGCCAAAAATATTACGGGTATGGAAATTTCTAAGGCCTCCATTGAGTGGGCTAAGCGCAATGCCACAGCCATGGAATGCCCAACCTGCACCTTTGAAGCTGGCGATGTGCGACAAAACATTACCAAGCGCCGCCCTCGCCCACAGGTTGTCATTCTTGACCCACCGCGTGCAGGTCTACATCCTCAAGTCATTGAAATTTTATGTAAAAAACGCCCTAGCCGCATTGTTTATGTCTCATGTGACCCTGCAACTTTGGCTCGTGATATTGCCCTTTTTGCCGAAGAATATGAATTGGCAGAAGTGCGTGCTGTAGACCTCTTTCCGCAAACAGCACACGTGGAAACTGTCGCTCTTTTGCGCCGCCGCATCGTGCGCAAGACTGATGGCATGAGCGAAGACACAGCTGAAAAAGAGTAGGTACGGCTGCAATCTGCACCCAAGCGCAAATTGCATCAATATACATACTAGAGAAAATTTGAAAAAAATTAAGAAAGACTTCGTGCATTCATTGACGCCATGCGCCCCCTGTGATACACCTTCTCTCACTTGTGAACGAAAGCACGAAGTAGGCCGATTTGTGGTCATAAAGGTCGCAACGGGAGAAAAATGCTATGTTCTTTAAAAACTGGTTCAAAATCAACGATTCAGCGTACTTAGACAATCTTGGACGTGCTGGAAGCATTGGCCTCCACATGGTTACAGGAACCCTCGTAGGGGGCGCGCTTGGGTACTATCTGGACGATTGGTTAGGGACAAAGCCTTGGCTAACCGTCGTACTCTTGATAATTGGCGTTGGCGCTGGTTTCAAAAACGTTTATCTAGATACGCGGCTACTCATGAAGGCTCAGGAAAGGGAAGATGCTAAAAAGTTCGGTCCAAAGAATTGATCAAATGCTCTGGCAACGCGGTTTCCGTGCGCCAGAAATTCGTGCGATTCTTCGTAACCAGTTACTGATTACAACTCTCTCAGTCTTGGCGGGCTTGGCTCTCGGTTTAGTGAACGATTGGGTGTTCTGGTTTGGCGTGGGGGCCGTGCTTGCGACATTCAATTTCTATTTCGCAGCCTCGTTCGTGCAGAAGGTGGTTTTTCAACCATACGACCGCTCCTTAATGTATGGCCTCTTGTTTAGATTTTACGGAAGGTTAGGGCTAACTGGGCTGATATTATTTGGCCTTATCGTTTGGCTCGCAGTCCCCTTGTCAGCACTGGTAGCTGGGCTTTCCACAGTGGTGACAGCCATCGCGGTTTGGGGTATAAGCTGTTTTGCTAGACAAAATGTGAAGGAGGCGTAAGGGAATGGCAGGTGGTTTGCCACATCCGGTCCTCATCTCTACCATGCTTGGTATTGATGAGATCACCATCGGCGGTAATGTCGTCGAATTTAAGCACGTTTTCTATACCTGGTGCGCCATGGCTATCCTCTTCTGCGTTGGTCTGCTCGTCCGCAGCAACCTGAAGACGATTCCTGGGAGACTCCAGAATGTCTTTGAAGTCATCATCGGTGGCTTAGAAGACTTCGCTGTCGCAAATATGGGCGAAGATGCAAGAAAAGTTACCCACATTCTCGTCGGTATCTTCCTCTTCATCCTCTGCCAAAACCTTCTCGGTTTGGTCCCAGGTTGCGACGCGCCTACAGCTAACGTTAATACCAACGTTGCTATGGCTCTCTTTGTTTTCGCGTATTACAATTTCCAAGGCCTCAAGCGCTGGGGTCCTGGATACATCAAACACTTCATGGGCCCAATGATCTTCTTGTCTCCGCTCATGTTGCCACTGGAACTTATCTCACACACAGCTCGTCCGCTTTCGCTGACCTTGCGTTTGTTCGGTAATATCCGTGGTGAAGAAATTGTTATTGTGCTCTTCTTCATGATGGCACCACTCGTAGGTACCTTGCCAGTTTACTTCTTGTTCCTGCTTGGTAAAACCCTGCAAGCGTTCATTTTCTTCATGTTGACGATGATTTACCTGAAGGGTGCTTTCGAGCACGCTCACTAGTCGAGTAGAGCCCATTCGGGCAATGCTCACCTAATTACGAAGGGAATGGTCTTACGACCGACACACTAAAACAGATTGAGGAGTCTCATCATGCGTAAGTTTCTTATGATTGCTTTGAACACCGTTGCTATGCTTTCCGTTGCTGCTCTTGCTTTTGCTGCTGACGGTTCCACCCTCGACGCTGGCGCTCTTGGTCTTACCTGCTTCGCAGCTGCTATCGGCATGGCTATTGCTGCTGCTGGTTGTGGTATCGCTCAGGGCATGGGCCTCAAGGCTGCTTGCGAAGGCACCGCTCGTAACCCAGAAGCTGGCGGCAAGATCATGGTTACCTTGATTCTTGGCCTCGCTTTCGTTGAATCCCTCGCTATTTACGCTCTCGTTGTTAACTTGATCCTCTTGTTCGCTAACCCATTCGTGGGCTAGTCGATACATTCGGCTCATTCAGGGAGGTCGTTGTACGACGGCCTCCCTTTTTTTCTATACATTATAAAGTGTTAGCACGCTAACAATTCCCAGAGAACGATGACCAATACCAAAAGTGAACATATACCTCGCGCGACAATCCAAAGGCTTGCTGTTTACATGCAAGTCTTGGAAAATTTGCAACGTGAAGGCATTGAGGTTATTTCCTCAGAGCCTTTAGCAAAGGCGTGCAACGTCAATGCCTCCCAAATTCGTAAAGACCTTGCGTACTTTGGTGAATTTGGTGTGCGCGGCGTAGGTTACCATGTAAAGCGCCTTATTCAGTCCATCACGAGTGCCCTCGGCGCAAACCGTGAATGGCGCACTGTCCTTGTTGGTGTGGGCAACCTTGGTCGTGCCTTACTGAACCACAAAGAATTTCATCTACGCGGTTTTAATATTGTTGGCGCCTTTGACTGCGACCCATTTAAAATCGGTGAAGAAATTAATGGCCTTGAAGTATTTTGTACCCGACGCCTCAAAGAACGTGTTGGTGAGTCCAGTGTTGAAATCGGTATCATCACAACCCCACCTGAACGTGCCCAACGTGCCGCCAACTATCTCATCGACGCCGGCATCAAAGGTATCCTGAACTATGCCCCTGCGCGTATCACCGTTCCTGACGATGTCTTCGTAGAATACGTTGACTTCTTCCACCACCTCTATGCCCTCTCATTTAACATCACCTTTGCACGCAATAAGCAATAAATCGTTCCCATCATTACTATGACCGCACAAGTCCACGCCATGCAGGCCCTCTGCTTTGGCGTGGATTTTTTTATCTTCATCTCATACCTAAAAACATAGCCACCACTCCACCTTTTAACGCACAATACAAGCCAATCATCACTTTACGCACAGCGCAGACAAGTATAAACTATTCTCCTCAAATAAGGAGCTCGCAATGTCCGATTTCCCAAGCCCAAATATTTGGCATAGCCACCGCGTTTCCTATGGCGAAACTGACGCTATGGGTGTGGTCTACTATGCCCAATATCTACATATTTTTGAACGTGCGCGCAGTGAATTTATCCGCGCTCACGGTATGAGCTACATCACTGTCGAAGAGCGCGGCATCTTCTTGCCTGTGCGTGAAGCCACCTGCCGCTACCGCTCGCCAGCCCACTTTGATGACCTCATCCACGTGCACACAGCCATCAGCCAATGGAAGCGTGCCTCTCTTATCTTCGTCTACGAACTCTGGAACGAAGACCGCACCAAACTCCTCGCCACAGGCTCCACAGAACACGCCTGTGTAAACAAGGACGCTCGCCCTGTTGCTGTGCCTAGCTGGTTGAAGGAACTTTTGGGGTAATTTTTTAATTTTTTTATTTTTTTTTGGGGGAAGGGGAAAACTTTCGAGAAAGTTTTCCCCTTCCCCC
>JAWXUA010000121.1:0-9211 GCA_044433065.1 Pseudomonadota bacterium | reverse complement strand
GCCAACCATTTCTTTTGTGCGCAAGCCACGATTGGTGCCAATAGGCGCACCAAGGGGCATGATGGCCGCCGCACCTGCACTTGCCAAATCGCGCGCTACGTACAAATCTGGATTCATATAAGGCAGAACTGTAAAGCCTTCATTTGCAAGGATTTCTGTTGCTTTTGCTGTGGCATAACCATCTGGCAGAAGGTAGCGACTGTCGGAAATAATTTCAATTTTTATCCAATCACCACAGCCAGCAGCGCGAGCTAAGCGTGCAATACGCACTGCTTCGTCCACTGTACGGGCCCCAGAAGTATTGGGTAAAAGTTGCATTGTCTTTGGGATATGCGAAAGCACATTGCCCTGAGGGTTACCCAGTTCTACACGGCGTAATGCCACCGTGATGACCGCGGCACCTGAAGCTTTAGCCACGGCAGGGATCAGAGAGTCAGTTCCGTATTTACCAGTGCCGATAAAAAGGCGGCTCGTAAGTGCCCGATTACCTAGCACAAAATCGTCGTCGTATTGTATTGTGTCTGTCATTAGCCGCCTCCCACGAATTGAAGAATTTCGAGTTCATCACCCTGCTCAAGACTTATGGCTCCAAACGCCTCGGCCTTCACGATAGTACGGTTTCGTTCTACAACTACGGTATTTGGATTTATGCCACGTTCTTCTAGAAGCGACAAAATCGTTGCACCATCGTTGCAATTTTCTTCTAAACCGTTAACCAGTACTTTTGCCATGCCGTATCTCCTTTGAAGGAACATGCTTAAAGGCATGATGAATAAGACGAATAAAATGAATTATTTTAAACATCTACATTCATGGTAAAGCTGCACTATGCCAAATAAAAAAGCGCCCAACTCAAAGCTGGGCGCAAATATACAGACAACGCGCTCAGCTTCCCTACGGCAGTATGAACTGCGTCAGGTTCGTAGGGTCTGGGACAAAGCCCACTCTCAGCCTTACGGCTCCCCTAGCTGACTATGTAACAATAGACGTCTTATGAAGGCTTGTAAAGCGTAATATTATAGCCCAAAGACAAACAAGATACTCGTTCTTCTTTGTTTTTACAAAGGTTTGTATTCAAAACCTGGTAACTCTAGGGACATAGGTTCGCTACCCTTGCCAGATCCCTTTGGACATTCCTTTTGCAAGTAGCAAATTTCACAGCCGCCCTTGAATGGGTGGTGGGTCACAACGGCATAACGACGGCTCAAAGCAGTCACAGGCTCATTGTATGGAACGCCAATACCAGCTAAGGCTTCTTGCAATTTTTCTGTTGGCTTAGGTGCTGGGGCACAGCCAACTTCTTGAATATGCGGCATAATTTCATGCACAACGCTCATGCACATAACCTGTGCCAAAGCACCAACGATATACGCGTCTGATGGAGATTTTTCCCACATGCTATCCACATCAGCTTCAACAGCCTCGTTAAGCCAGACCACAAGATATTCAATCTTGCCCGTATTCACTTGGTAGGCATTGAGCTCTTTCACCCATGCTTCCCAGCGTCCAGCCAAGCGTTGCATGGTCTCGCCGCCAATACGGCTTTCTTGGCTTACGCTCATGAGCAATTCTATGTCAAAATAAGGGCTTACCTCTAATTTTTCAGCAATATAGTCAGACATGGTATTCTCCGTGCTTGGTATGGTAAGATGAAAAGTCATCAAAAAAATCAATGCTTAAGAAAAATAGTACTTCATTAAAAAAACACAAGTACTTAAAATAAAAAGTCGCATTTTTCAACATATTTAAAGCAGTGCTAGACTATACTCTGTATAGCAATCACGCCAAAAAATGTGCTAAAAGATGATAGCGTTAAAAAAGCATGCTATCAACGGCTTTACTTCATTGCCCAAGTTTCGTAGACTAAGACACCTTGAACACTTTTATGTCATAATGAGGAATATATGAGCCAAAGCCCGAAGCTCCCGCACCGCATTCGCTATGAATATGAGCAAGATCCCACTACGCGTATTCGCTACGCTCATGGTGTTTGGGGTGGTCTCAACCCACAAGGCGAAATCGAGATGAATTTCTATCTCGAAAGCGATAAACTTCCCCCATTTTCAGAGCGTATTGTGGCACCGGATGGCTCTTTTGGTCACGAAATTGCCCCATACGATGAAAATGTCAAAATCATCACCCGCCATGTCCATTCAAAGGTTGTCCTCAATTATCATTCAGCCAAAGCTATTCTTGAATGGCTTGAAGATAAAATTGAGACACTAGAGATGGAGGAAGAGAGTCTCAGCATGGGCTTTAGCACAGATGAAACCGAGATTGCTCAGTAAAAAATGCTGAAAAAATAGCTACTAAATGCTCAGTATGCCGATTGGTGTTCTGAGCTTTTTTTACTATAGTTTCATATACTTACAATACCTACGACCTTGCATATTTCTTTTGAAATCTTTCCACAATAGGCCGCAGCATTTCTGGCATAAAGTACCACACTAAAGAAATATAGACCAAAAGAAAAATAAGAAAGCTTACACCAAGAGCCACAAGTGCCCACAAAATTGGATGTACCAGCCAAGTATATGATATCAGTATTGTGTTTTTCGAAATGCAATCTACGCCGATGTTTGGTAGATGCACAGCTGGCCACCAAGCCAACGCTGCGGCCGGTAGGGTTAATAAAACGGAAACTGCACTTGTTTTTACCATGCCCTGAAGACCGCCACGACCATGGCGGTACGCCCATAATATACCTAAAATAAGTGTATACAAAACCACTGCCGCGACACCAGCCATGGCAACACCCAATGCGCCATCATCCTTAGCCCACAAAGCATATAGTGGCAAAGAAAGGGCTGTTGCAATGGTGCCTACAACGGCTGGACTTACGGTATCTTGCTGCGCATAAAAGGCACGCCCCACAACTTGCTGTATAGCCCAGAATGCCACACCGCACAGCATCACTTGCAAAAGTGGTACAGCTTGCTGGGTTTGTTGTGCACCAAAATCTCCGCCCTCAAAAATCAAGCGGAGTGTCGGTTCAGCAGCCACAATCATCCACGCAGCTAGCGGAATAATCACCACGAGGGTATTACGTAGCGCCGATGACAAGGTCGCATCAAAGGCTTTTGTATCACCCTTAGCCGCCAATGCAGCTAAAAATGGATAGGATGCAAGTCCAGCAGCTTGCGCCACTACACCGACCGGAACAAGCATAATACGCCGCGCATAATTGAGAAGGCTGACCGCCCCTTCACCAGCTAAAGAACCAAAAATACGGACAAATTGCTCATCAAGAACGACAACAGATTGACCAATCATAAGCGGCAACGCTAAAAGCAAAAAACGCTTTACGTAGGGATGGCGCAAGGTCAAATGCAAGGTAAAACCCCCACGCCACACAGCCCATAAAGGCAAAACAAAACTGCCCAGTAAGGCCCCCACAAGCACACCCCAACAAAAACCTTCCATGCCGCGTTCTGGGGCTACATAGAGCATTGCCAAGCCGCCAAGGATAATACACCCATTATACACAAGGGGCGTCATGGCAGGAATGGTGAATTGTCGTCGCTGATAAAGCAAAGCTGTGAGGCAAGCCCCCATCAAAAAACATATTTGAGCCGGCAGAATAATACGTAAAAAGTAGCTTAGGCGAGCTACGGCATCAGCATCAAAGCCTGGTGCAGCCAATTCAGCTAAGCGAGGTGCATGCCACCACGCCACAGCAGTGACACAAGAAATAATAATACTGACCCACCAAAATGCCGCAGAAAAAAAATGCCAAGCGCTTTGCCCAGAGTCACTTTTTTTCTCATTAGGTGGCGTCTCTACAGCTGTACCAAGCACATCAGCACTGTTTTTATCATGTTCAAAACATGCTGACAGAAGCGGAATTAAGGTGATAGAAAAATATCCGCCTGCTAATAAATAATTAATAAAATCAGGAATAACGAAGGAGGTAAAATAAATATCAGCTTCAGATGAAGCACCAAAGTTCCACGAGATAACTTTATCACGCACAAGGCCCATGAAGCGGGACAAAAAGACGCTCACGCCAAGTAATAAAGCCGCGACGCCCATTTTTTGTACCTTTGTTACGAAAGCCATGTTTTCTCCTACGTGCCATCTCAATCATTTCTACAAGTAGATGTGGTGTGTTTATTTATTACATCAGCTGACCAGCCATGTCAACTTATATATACTACGTATTGTTTTATATATACAATTTTAGTTTCAATAAAGCATAACATGGTAAAATAATTAAATTTAATAATAAAATACAAAAGACAAAAAAGTCGTTGACAAGTATAAATCACCACGCTATACATTTTTTTCTCATGAAGAGGGTATGAGGGATTTGGCCCAATGATTACCCAGCAACCTACAGAACGCGACGCCGTTGTTTTGCAAGGTGCTTATACCAGCCAGTGTGGCCTCACATTGGACTCATGAGGTCGGCTTGCGGCGTCGGCCTCTTCTGGTAAGAGGTTTTTTTGTATCTACTAAAATACAAAAGACTTTTTATATCAGCATGTTATGGCTTGTGGGTTGATTTCAACCGTTGCTTACCCACACAAAAAAATCAATGCTAAGGGTGGCGCACCATACGCGCAAAGGGTTTTTACTATGAAAGATTATCTACGAAATCAGGTTCCACAGGGCGAAAAAGTTATTTCCTTCGTGTACCGTGAAGAAGAGCAGCCAGTGCCTACTGGTTGGACGGATCCTATTGAATTGCTTGGTGATTTATCCCAACTCATTCTCAATGAGAGTGACCTCTTGCAATTGCGTGCCATCCTTATGGATGAGCTTATCACAGAAGGCCCCGAAAGCATTTGGCGAGGCCGAGCATTCCGTAAAAATGTCATGTATTCATTCCATACTATAGTATAACATACTGCATTTACTCGCAAAAAAAGCAAGGCTAGTCCTTGCTTTTTTTATGCCCCTAAGACATCTACAGCCCAATCAAGGTTTCAACGTCACGCAGCCGATGCACAGTACGGACGCGCTCGCGTTCACGCACTTCATCCGCATATTGATTGAACCAAATCCCATACATTCCAGCCTCTTGTGCACCCCACACATCACTCATCCAATCGTCGCCAATCATCATGATTTTCTCTGGTGGTAAAGCAAGGTCACGAAGGATATACTGCCAGAAAGGGGGCCATGGCTTTGGTGAACCTACACTGCGCCACGTATATATACGCTCAAAAAGATGGCCAATATTCATACCATCAAGACAAGTGCGGATGCTTTGTTCATCGCCTTCACTTGCGTTTGAAGCAAGGCCAAGTCTGTACCCTGCCGTATGCAAATGTGTTATAAGTTCGGTGGCATAGCATACAGGTTTTTCATTGGTCCAGCGCTTTTCTTTTGCTATCCAACATGGCATACGCTCCATCAGCGTGCCTCCCCAGTCAAAAAGAATATAGCTTGGTTGAGCAAAAATAGTCTTATTTTCCATTATAATTCTTGCACCTTAATATTGTAATTTCGTATAAAAAAACGGCCTGACTCTCTCCTGAGATGGAAAGAGTAAGGCCGTTTTTGTATGCAGTCTAGGAAAAAGAAGTCGTTCTGCGAGCGAGCCTAAGCCCCTGCAAAGTCATTCTATACCTATCTTATTTAAAGAACTTCTCGTAGTAGCCTTGAATGAAGACAATGAAGACGATGGCAGGTACAATGTAGGTTATGTAAAAACGCAAACATTTTGGGAACTTAATGCCCTTACCTGTATCAACTTCTTTAATGAAGTTATCCCAACCCCAACCATAACGAGAGCAACAGAAGAAGAGGAAAACCATGGAACCCAGTGGCAACAAGTTGTTGCTCACGATAAAGTCTTCAAGGTCCAGAACAATGGTACCTTCGCCAAGAGGTGCGAAGCTAGACCACACGTTAAAGCCAAGAGCGCATGGGATAGACAAGAAGAACAAGGCAATACCACAAGTGACAGCAGCCTTTTTGCGCGACCAGCCCCAACCGTCGATAGCGTAAGCGATGATGCATTCCATAACGGCGACAACCGTGGTCAATGCAGCAAAGCTCATGAAGACGAAGAACAAAGAGCCCCAAAGGTTACCCATAGGCATATTATTGAAAACATTAGGCAATGTTACAAAAATCAAGCCTGGGCCTGCACCTACGTCAACACCAAAAGCAGAACATGCTGGGAAGATGATAAGGCCTGCCATAAGAGCAACACCTGTATCAAGGCACATGATATTGATGGATTCACCGGTCAAGGAGTGGTCCTTACCAATGTAGCTACCAAAAATAGCCATACTACCGATACCGATGGACAAGGTAAAGAAGGCTTGACCCAAGGCTGCAAAAACAACCGTACTGAAGCCCTTTTCCATCATACGGCCAAAGTCAGGCAAAAGATAGAATTTCAAGCCTTCAGCAGCACCTGGCAAGGTAACAGCGCGGATTACCAAGACAATCATAATAAGCAAAAGGCAGCTCATCATGATTTTGGTCACACGCTCAACGCCAGCCTGCAAGCCCATGCCGCAAACAACGGCACCAATGGCAATAGCAAGGCCCATCCAGCCAACTAAGGTATAAGGATCCTGCAAAAGGCCGCCAAAAAATGCACCAATTTGTGCAGGTTCAAGGCCAGCCAATTCACCGGCAATGGAATACTTACAGTAGGCAAGCATCCAGCCTGTAACCGTTGTGTAGAACATCATGAGCATGATGCAACCAAGCACGCCAAGATAGCCGTGCAGGTGCCAATACGTGCCCTTAGGCTGCAAAATTTTAAAGCCCTGACCGATGCCACGCTGAGAAGCACGGCCAACAGCAAATTCCATGGTCAAAACTGGAAGGCCCAACATAACCAAGAAAAGCAAATAGATGAGTACAAAAGCTGCACCGCCATACTCACCTGTGATAAATGGAAAACGCCAAACGTTACCAAGACCAATGGCGCAGCCTGCCGAAATCAACAAAAAGCCTAAACGGCTTCCTAGTTTTTCACGCTCCTGACTCATGTTCACTCCTCTCTTGCAATCAATAGACCTTTTATGACGTGGCAGCAATCACAATGCAATACAACAGACTCCCATATACAAAGGGAAATAAAGGCTACGACTGTTTGCTATAATTGTCAATAAACACATAATCATCATAACAAACAAGAAAGCCAACCAGTCAAAGTGACTAGCTGGCTTTTGGATATACATTCTATCGTACTCTCGTTCACACGACAGTAAATATTGTATTCAACACCCTATTTAAAGAATTTCTCATAGTAGCCTTGCGCAAACACGGCAAAAACGATGGCTGGCAAAATATAGGTCACATAAAAACGCAAACCTTTTGGAAACCTCAGGCCTTGGCCAGCGTCAACTTCCTTAATAAAGTTATTCCATCCCCAACCATAGCGCGAACAACAGAAGAACAGGAATACCATAGAACCAAGTGGCAATAAGTTATTGCTGACGATGAAGTCTTCAAGGTCGAGGACAATAGTACCTTCGCCAAGTGGTGCAAAGCTAGACCAAACATTAAAGCCCAAAGCACATGGAATAGAAAGAACAAAAATCATCATACCGCAAGTAAGCGCAGCCTTCTTACGGGACCAGCCCCAACCGTCGATGGCATAGGCGATGATGCATTCCATAACCGCAATGACGGTGGTTAAAGCGGCAAAGCTCATGAAAACAAAGAACAAAGAACCCCAAAGGTTGCCCATTGGCATAGCATTAAAGACGTTAGGCAAAGTTACAAAAATGAGGCCTGGGCCAGCATTAACATCAACACCAAAAGCGGAACATGCTGGGAAAATAATAAGGCCAGCCATAAGCGCAACCATGGTATCGAGGCTCAAAATGCGAATGGATTCACCCGTTAAAGAGTGATTTTTACCAATGTAGCTACCAAAAATTGCCATAGCGCCAATACCGATGGAAAGGGTAAAGAACGCTTGGCCCATGGCTGCAAAAACGACTGTACTAAAACCTTGTTCCATCATGCGACCGAAGTCTGGCATGAGGTAGAACTTCAGGCCTTCAGCAGCACCATCCAACGTTACAGAACGCCCTACCAACACAATCATAATGAACAGGAGACAGCTCATCATGACCTTGGTCACGCGCTCAACGCCAGATTGCAAGCCCATGGCGCAAACACCAGAACCAATAGCTATGGCAAGGCCCATCCAGCCAATTAAGGTATAAGGATCCTGCAAAAGGTTGCCAAAAAATGCACCAATCTGTGCAGGTTCAAGACCAGCCAAATCACCTGCAATGGAGTACTTGCAGTAGGCAAGCATCCAGCCTGTAACGGTAGTGTAGAACATCATGAGCATGACGCAGCCGAGCGTGCCAAAATAGCCGTAAATGTGCCATTTAGAACCGCTTGGTTCCAAAATACGCAAGCCTTGACCGATGCCACGCTGTGCGGCACGACCAATGGCAAATTCCATGGTCAAAACAGGAAGGCCAAGAATAACCAAGAAAAGCAGATAAATAAGAACAAACGCCGCACCGCCGTACGCACCAGTGATAAAAGGAAAACGCCAAACATTACCAAGGCCGATGGCACAGCCTGCTGCAATAAGCAAGAAGCCAAGGCGGCTTCCTAATTGTTCTCGATTTTGAGCCATTTGGGCTACTCCTCATCCTAAATCTAAGTTCTACTATTTGTAGTTGAACACCATGTGCACAACCATGCCATAGGAAGATGCCTTTTTGAAAAAACATCTTTTAGTAACTATGGCAAACCACAACCTACGCCTATAAAACACTACAAAAGTATAAAATACGCTTATTTTATAAAAAGCACAAGATACAATATAGCTTGCAAAGCACAAGGCACAAAAAAAGGCTACAGCGTTAACTGTAGCCTTCATTATTAGCATGGTGCCGAAGAAGGGACTCGAACCCTTACGAGCGTTGGCTCACTACCCCCTCAAGATAGCGTGTCTACCAATTCCACCACTTCGGCACTTAGAGGAAAAGTCTTTCGACTTTTTATTTGCAAGAATGTAAGCCAGCAATGACACTTTCGTGTTTATTGCGCTAAGCGGCTTTCCTTCGTTGCAGGGGAGCTTTTATAGTAAGCTGTGCTCACCGTCAAGCATTTTTTTTATGAACTGCAATTTTTTATAAAATTATTGTGCTGGCGCAGCTTCTGGGGCAGGTGCTGCTTCTGGGGCAGGTGCTGCTTCTGGGGCAGGTGCTGCTTCTGGAGCAGGTGCTGCCGCTGGAGCAGGTGCTGCCGCTGGAGCAGGTGCTGCCGCTGG
>JAWXUA010000120.1:0-9307 GCA_044433065.1 Pseudomonadota bacterium | reverse complement strand
GTTAGCTGGGGGAGGGAGGAAACTTTTTCAAAAGTTTCCTCCCTCCCCCAGCTAACTAATAAATCCTACAAACCAGCTTCAGCCATGGTAGCTGCGACGAGAGCATCTTCGAGCTTTTCGCGGAAAGCTTTTTTGATGCTGTCGACGAGGACATTAATGTCGACGGGCTTCTTGTGGTATTCGTAAGCGCCGAGACGACGTGCTTCCTCTTCTTCCTTTTCGGTGCCATGACCGGTGAGGATGATGACTTGGATCTTGCGGTGCAATTCTTTGACGTGGCGGAGAACTTCGAGACCGTCCATGCCTGGCATGCGGAGGTCGAGAATCATAACGTCAGGGATGTCGCCTTTAGCGAGGGCGTCGAGGGCTTCTTGGCCGCTGTGCGCAACAGTGGTGGTTGCGTGGCGCATTTGCATACGTTCTGCGAGGGTGAGTGCAAAGCTTTCTTCGTCGTCAACGAGCATAACTTTAATGTTTTTCATGGGGGGACTCCTTTTTGGTGTAAATTTCATGGCGAGCGTGACAGGATTTTGCTTGTCAGGTATCTCAGCCTTGTAAAACCGCTTGTAGGCAAGTCTACGTATGCGGCGCCTTGGTGTATAAAATTATACGTTACAATATAAAGAGATATATATTGTTGGCGTACAAATTTGTTTTGTTTACTTTATGATAGGCGATGCTTTGTGCGTATGGGCTTAGCCGTCACATGCCATAAAGTAGATATGCTTTGTGGAGAGGGTTGGAGTGTGCTCAAGCTCGTTTGCACGAAGCTGATGCGCACCCGTGCGTTGCACAGCCTTGGGCAGGGATACTTCATCAATGATATCAGCATCATTGGTGGATGGTGCTATGGTGATGAGCACACCAGGCTTGCCGTGATGCTGGTGGGGTGACAGGATCAGGGACGAACCATGGGCGTGGGCAAAACAGGCTTGTAGGACATCGAAGAGGGCTACACGGAGGGTGAGGCCAGCTCTTTCGGCGCGTACTTTGGTGTTACCGTAGTCAAGACCAACGGTGACACCGTGCATGCGGCCGAGGCGACCTGCAAGAATGGCGAACTCTTCAAGGACGCGGTTGAGGTCGCTACCGTCCTCTTCCCAAGCATGGCCAAGACCATTGAGGCCACCTGCAATATCGCCACCGCGCACCACTTGTTCTTGGATGGTGTGCAAAAGTTCTACGATTTTAGGCTTATAGGAAGGTTCAGGCTCGTCCTCTGGGGCGTAGTTGATGAAGTCTTCCATGAGACCTGCGGACTCGCGGATAATGGCAAGGGCATTTTGCAACTCATGGGATGCTGATGCTGTGAGATTGCCGATGCAGACGGTGGTGCGGCAGGTATCGTCGGTACTTTGGCCTTCTGCTACGCTTTGGCCTTCTGCTACGCTTTGGGTGTCAGTTTGTGACATTATGCTACCACCTTTGCTTCATGGGGCTGGCTGTCAAGACTTGCGTGGCCAGCTTCATAGAGCTTTTGGAGCAATTCATCAAAGTGCAAAGGCTTGGTAAGATAGTCAAAGGCACCAAGGGCCATGACTTCTTCACGGTCAGCGGTGTTACTGTGACCAGAGAGCATAAGCACGTGTACATGAGGATGACTTGCTTTGATGCGGGCAAGAATATCAGCGCCACGGATACCAGGCATCATCATATCAAGCACGACAATGTGTGGACTGTGGCTTTCCACAGCGGAAAAAGCTTCTTTGCCATCGAGAACAACCGAGACTTGTACACCGCGCATGGACAAGCGTTCGGCCAAGGTGGTGATAAATTCTTCTTCGTCGTCTACAAGAAGGACACGAAGTTTTTTGAGAAAGGCGCGAAGCTCTTGCATGGTCTACTCCACAGCGTCTCCAGAAAGAGGCGTCGTCTTAATGGGTGTGATGGGTAGGGAAATAGTGAATGTTGTCCCATGGCCAAGAACGCTTTTCATGCTTATGGTGCCACCTAAACGATTGATAATACTTTGACTTATGTACATGCCAAGGCCAGTGCCTTTATTTCCTTTGGTGGAGAAAAAAGGTTCAAAAAGGCGGCTTTGTACATCTTCGGTCATGCCTGTTCCTGTGTCATGGATGCTGACGATGACCATGTTGTCAACAAGATTGGTCGTGAAACCAATTTCATTGAGGTGCGTATTGGGGTGCGCATTGAGGTCAAGGGTGCTTTGTTCAGAAAGAGGGCATAGTGCTGGCAGGGCGGCAAGGCCATTATTGAGTAAATTCAAGAAAACTTGTTGCAGAGGACCGCGTTCAGACATGATGCATGGCAATGCTTGGTGGCATTGGCAAACAACGTTGACACCACGCGTACGTATTTCTCGGTCTAAGAACGTGACAGTTTCTGCAAGTAAGTCATTGATATTAATGCTTTCTATGACAGCTTCTTTGCGGCGCGAAAAATGGAGCATACGCTGGCTAATGCCTTGGCAGCGTTCCACAGCGTTCGTGATGGACGTAATCAGCTTTGCAAAGCGTTCACGCTCTGGGAAGTCGTCGGAAAATTCGAGGATATCCGTGGCAAGACCGGATTTTTCATTGATGATGGCCAGCGGATTATTGATTTCATGGTTAACACTAGAAGCAAGTCGGCCAATGGCTGCAAGCTTCTGTGTTTCTTCAAGATTATGTGTGATAACGCTGTTTTGTTTGTGCGCATGGGCAAGGCTTTTGGTGAGCATGCCTGTGAGTTTCCATGCGGTGCACAGCATGAGCAGCTCGCATGTCAGTATGAAGAATATCATGAAATCGGCTTGCATGCCTTGAAAAGGCAGTTGCATGCATAGGGCCACAAGCATGACTACAGGAAGATTGGCCACAAGCCATAATGCCATGGTGTATACAAAGCGTAGGTATTGATAGTATTGCATAGAGTTACGGTTACTTTGTATAGTGCTTATGTCGTGGCGCGAGGAATGAAAAGAGCTCAAAAGGGTATGCAAACAGGCGATAGCGCAGGCTCGACGAGTTGGTGCGTTACTGTTTTGTGATGTAGTAGGTGTGTGCATACGCGCTCCGTAGCCGTATAGAGAGAAAGTCAGCATGGTAGAGGAGAGTGGCCCCTTCCTTTTCTGCCAGCAGGGGCTTCATACTCTTGCTTTGTTTCTATGTCAAAGGGGATATTACACCAAGTATATAATGATACATGGCAGCTTTTTCTAAAAAAAAAGATAAAAAAAGGGCCTCCGGATATTCCAGAGGCCCTCAATGGAAGCGAATATAGGCTGTGAGGCTTAGTGAGCGCCAGCACCGAAGATGCCAGAAGCAGCAACGAGCAAGACGATGATTTCAGCAAGAGCGATCCAGAACATAACCGTCTTCTTGGCAGACAAGAAAGCAGGCAAGAGCGGAATATAGCACAGGATGGTCATACCAGCCAAAAGTGCGATACCGATGAAGTTCATGAAGTCGCCTTGAGCAACCAAGTTAGCCCAGCCCCAACCAGTTGGTACGTTGCCTTGCTTGAGGTACTCACCTACTGGCAAGGTCCACAATTCAGGGATTTTGTCCAGAGGGATGTGTGGTTCAACAATGCCCAATACGTAGAGCAGGTAGGTGAAAACCATAAGGGCAAGGGAAGACCAGCAACCGTAGAAGAGCATGTTTGCGTAGCGCATTTGCTCCGGAGAAGCTTTGGTGGAGTAATCTTGTGACATAATGGTATCTCCTTAAATTCCGAGGCCTTTGAGAAGTGCCTTGCCGCCAGCAAAGATGAGAACAGCAATAACCATGTAACGGATGAACTTAGGCTTTGCTACTGCAAGAAGGCGTACGCCAACCATGGAGCCCATCATCAAACCAACGATGGAAGGGATAGCCATGAGAGGGATTACACAACCTTGGTTCAAGTAAACCCAAGCAGCAGAGGTGTCGGTGATGGAGAGAAGGAACTTAGAAGTACCAACTGCAACCTTCAAAGGAGCACCCATGAGCAAGTTCAATACAGGAACGTTAGCCCAACCAGCGCCAAGGCCGAACATACCAGCCATGATACCGATAACGATGAAGAGCAAGAGACCAGCAAAGGTGCGGTGTGTCTTCCAGTTAATGGTTTCGCCAGAGGATGGGTCAACGAAAGCACCGTGCATACCAAAAGCTACGCTAAGAGCGTCTTGCTTGGTAACAACAGGGTGTACGGAGTTTTTGGAGAGGAGCAAGAGGCCTGCAATGAACAGGATGGTTGCGCCGAGCAAGAGCTGAACGAGGTCAGCTGGCAATGCAAGGCCAAGCATAGCGCCAACGATAGCACAGCTAGATGCGATAAGCGCAACAGGCAATGCAAGGCGGAGGCTAGCAAAGTTCATGCGAAGGAGGCCAGGACCTGCGGCGAGAGCACCAGCAAGAGCGACCAAGAGGCCAGCACCACGAACGAAGTCGAGGTGGAATGGGAAGAAGCCGCTGACCAGTGGTACGAACAGTACGCCACCACCAACACCAGCGAGAACGGCGATAATGCCAAGAATGAAACAGAAGAAAAGCAAGATGAGTGGCCAGAACCACCAAGGGTGATTGTCGCCAGGCAAAGCGGCTGCGGCTTCTTGTACGGAATTAGCAGCAGCATCAGCTGCGTGAGTCAAGTCAGTAGCCCAAGCAGGCTGTGCCATGAACAAGAAACCCAGTAGGCCCAGACAAGAGAGTAGGCAGAGAAGCCTTGTCGCGGAGTAGGTTTTCATGCGTTATTGTCCTCTTTGAAAAAGTAAACACAAATGGGGAACAACCAACACTGTACCACATTCAATGCATCATGATGACTGCATAAACTATAATACATAGCCTAAAGAGAAAATACTTTTGTTGCATGAGCTCTTTGGTGGCTATGGCTATAATAGTCCAATCATTTTTTGAAAAGAACATGGTGTCACTTTGTCTGCACAAGCAAAAGTGTTTTGGCTTTGCAAGGTTTTTTTTACCTATGAAGCTTGGCACTTTTCACATCTTTAGCAGCATCGCTCACTTCGATATTGAAAGCTGTCAGCGTTCACGACTGGTTACTAACGTTCCCTTGAGTCATAAACAGCCGTTGTGGTGACAGCTTTCGTGGTCTCAGTGACCTTGTGACGTTTGTAACAAAGTTTTTTCCGCAATGTGCAGTGCTTGACAACTAATTTTTTTTAGATTATTAGCGCGGCACAATTGGCAAAACTTTTCCGCAAAACGGCAAATATTTTCCGCATACATAGGAATTGAACGCTATGCAAGACCAAAGCTACGAGACCTTACGCAATGGAGTGGACTTTTTACTTCTTTCAGGTGAAATGAGGCAACTACGTAAAATTGCAGTACAAATTGCCTCATCTGATGCGCCTATTTTGCTTTTTGGCGAGACTGGTACAGGTAAAGAACTCTTCGCGCGTTTTATCCATGATTTGGGACCGCGTGTGGCAAAGCCTTTTATGTCTGTAAGCTGTGGAGCTCATGATGGTGCTTCAGATGGTGGGGCTTTTGCTGAAACATTTTTTGGTAATGAACAAGGCGCCTTTGCTGGATCTCTTGGCAGCCGTTTAGGTTGCCTTGAAAAAGCTGCGGACGGCACCTTATTTCTGGGTGAAATCGCTGAAATGCCCTTGGCTAAACAAGCGGATTTCCTACGTGTTTTCACAGAAAAGCATTTCCATCGCATAGGTGGCCAGCGTGAATTACCCTTTAACGCACGGCTTATTGCTTCCTCAAGCCGCAGCGTTTACGACATGGTGCAGCAAGGAACTTTCCGTGCAGACTTATTCTATCGCCTCAATGTTATCCCCTTACGCTTACCACCTTTACGTAGTCGTCCAGAGGAAATCATTCCTCTAAGCCGGCATTTTCTTGCCGTTTATGGCGATAAATATGATCGTCATGGCCTTAGCCTTGCGCCTCAAGCTGAGCAAGCCTTGCTGGACTACATGTGGCCGGGCAACGTTCGCGAGCTAAAAAATCTTGTGGAACGCCTAGCCCTGCTCGCACCCGATAGGCATATTGAAGTAAAAGATTTACCCATGGAAATCACCATGGGCTTTACTTCATCGGCTAAAGGTGGCATGCAAAGCATCGATAATACAGATGATTTAAGCTTGGACAAGGCTCGGCGCGAAGCAGAAATCCGAGTGATCAAGCGTGCCATGCTCCGAAGTCAGGGCAATAAAAGTGAGGCGGCGCGGCTTCTTGGAGTCAGTGCCCGTACGTTGCGGTATAAGTTTGTGGAGTACGGCTTACGCATTTGATGGTGATTTGTGAAAAAAGCCTATTGTCCTTTTCCTATCATTATATAATGGTTGTTTTTGAAGCCATAAGCGCTTTCCTGTTCCTTTACGCCTCTATTTTTGCAGTTTACCCGAATATTGTGAAAAAATGGGCAAGTGCTATATCTCAGAACGTAGAAGAAAGTTCTTTTGGCCGAAGCACCACCCTTTACCTTGAAGCCTTAGCCATATTCATGTAGCAAGGCTGTGCACATAAGCTTTTATTTGTGCCCCCCCCAAAAAAAAATATTTTACGGACCATTTGCAGAACCTATATGGAAATCATCGCACACACTCAAGATATATCCCTTGACCTCAGCCAAGGCACTTGCGTCACCATCGGAAACTTTGATGGCGTCCATGCAGGTCATCGTCGACTCATTGGCCGTACTGTGGACAAAGCTCGAGCCCTCGGCCTCCATGCTGTGGCCATCACCTTCAAGCCACACCCATTACGCCTTTTTATGGGCATGGAAGCACCACCGCTCATCACAGACTACGCCCACAAGCTCGACTTGCTGGCCGAAACTGGTCTTGATGCTGTGGTGGAACTCGACTTCACCCATGAGCTTGCGGCCCTATCGCCAGAAAGCTTTGTGCACACCTTCCTTGTGGACGGTCTTAATGTGCGCGAGCTTGTCATTGGCTATGATTTTAGCCTTGGCAAAGGCCGCGTTGGCAATGCAGACATGTTGCGTGCTCTTGGTGAACGCTATGGTTTTGGTCTTGAGCGTCATGAACCCGTCATTGTTAATGATGCAGTAGTCAGCTCAAGCCGCGTGCGCGATGTCTTACGTGCTGGGGATGTGTGGGGCGTTAAGCCTTTGCTCGAGCGTTTTCACGATGTGAGTGGCATTGTTGTGCGCGGTATGGGGCGCGGCAGTAAAATGCTTGGCTTTGCCACAGCCAACATTGAGCAAAATGATGAACAATTACCAAGCGTTGGCGTCTATGCCACATGGGTGACCATCCATGGCCAGCGCAAATTAGGCGTGACCAACATTGGCCACAATCCTACCTTCAACAACGAACACCTGTCCATCGAAACGCATATCCTTGATTTCGATGAAGATATTTATGGTGATCCCATCAATGTGGCCTTTGTCCAGCGTCTACGCATGGAAAAGCGTTTCAATGGCATCGACGAATTGGTAAGCCAAATCACCCAAGATGTGGCCCTTGCGCGCGAACTCCTAGCCCTTCCGGAAACCCAAGGCTAGGCCACCATGTTGCGCGTACTCCGTGCTCCATGGGATCGCTTCAAGCGTCTGTATGCCACTGTGGCCTACGTGCGCCTCGCGGTCTTGGGTGTTCTGGTGGGCATTGCCTCAGGCATCGGAGCTATCCTTTTCTTCCTCGGCATCGAATTTGCCAAGCACTATATCCTTGGCATCTGGTCTGGCATGAACCCACCGACACCAGCAGGTGAAGGTCTCGGCCATCTCATGGAAGGTCATGGCGATGTCTACCGTCCATGGGTCATCGTTCTTGCCACCACAGCCACAGGGCTCTTAACGGGCTTTTTGGTCCAGCGCTTCTTGCCCAACTCCTTTCTTGGCGTCACCGATGGCACCGATGCCATGATCAAAGCTTTCCACCGTGGCAAAGGTTCCATTGCCATAAAAGCTCCGCTTATCAAAGGACTTATGTCCATTTTGACTATCGGCTCTGGTGGCAGTGCTGGTCGCGAAGGTCCTATTTCCCAAATCGGTGCTGGCATTGGCTCCTTCCTCGCCCACAAGCTGAAGCTTACCACCAAAGAACGCCGCTTACTCATGCTTGCTGGTGCGGCAGGTGGCCTTGGTGCTGTCTTCCGCGCGCCCTTAGGTGGTGCGCTCACAGCCATCGAAGTGGCCTACCGCGAAGACTTTGAAGCCGAAGCCATGCTCCCTGCGGTCCTCTCCTCAGTCGTGGCCTACTCCATCTTCGCCCTCGTCTTTGGCACGGATCCCATGTTTGGCATCCCAAGCTTCAATTTTAGCAATTTCCTTGAACTTCCCGTCTATCTCGTGCTGGCTCTCACCTGTGCCGTCATGGGGCGCATCTACGTCTCCACCTTCCGGCTCATGAAGTACGGCGTCTTCCTCAAAATCTCCGAGCGCATCGGGCCCATGTGGACCACAGCTCTCGGTGGTCTGCTCGTCGGTCTCTTCAGCATCATCTACACGCCCATTCTCTCCGACGGCTACGGCTGGCTCGAGGACGCTATTCTCGGTGAGCTCTCCATCGTGACCATGCTGACCATCGCCATAGGCAAGACCCTTTCCACAGCCATGACTCTCGGCTCAGGCATGAGTGGTGGCATGTTTGCCCCAGCCCTCTTCGTAGGTGGCATGACTGGTGGCGTCGTTGGTTTCACAGCCCAAAGCCTCTACCCAGACCTCGTCCACGAACCAGGTTCCTACGTTCTCGTCGGCATGGCAGCCTTCTTCGCTAGCATCGCCCACGCGCCCATCGGTCCCATCATCATGGTATGTGAGCTGACCCAAGGTTACGGGCTTCTTACCCCTCTCATGCTCAGCTCAGCCATCTGCGTCCTCCTCAACCGCAAAGTCTCCCTCTACGAAAACCAAGTCGAAAACAAGTTCGAATCCCCAGCTCACGCCAGTGATGTCACCGTCAACCTTCTCGAAAAAATGACCGTGCGTGACTGCTACCACCGCGGCATCGTCCCTGTTCTCGAAGAAGGCACCACCCTCAAAGGCCTCACCAACGTCATCGCAGGCACCAGTATCTCAACCTTTCCTGTGCGCAACGCCCAAGGGCAACTCACAGGTCTCCTTGCCGTAAGTGATGTGCGTTCGCTCCTCTACGAAGATGCCCTCTTCGATCTCGTCATCGTCCGCGATCTCATGAAGCCCATCACCCGTCTGCTCGAAAGCGATGATCTCTACACAGCACTCCTCTATTTCGTCGAAGGCGACGCCAACCATCTGCCCGTCGTCGACGTCAATGACCAGAACAAAGTCCTCGGTGAGCTCAACCGTGCCGATGTCTTCAAAGCCTACCGTGGTCATTTAAAGGGAGTGGCGGAGTAATTTTAACTGGGGGAAGGGGAACCCTTTGAAAAGGGTTCCCCTTCCCCCA
>JAWXUA010000119.1:0-9364 GCA_044433065.1 Pseudomonadota bacterium | reverse complement strand
TTTTAGGAGCTTATCATGACTCAGCTTGCTTGCGATTGCCTCATGTCTCCCCAAGAGCAACGCCTTCACGACAAGATCGAAGGCAAAGTAGACCGTTTCCGCGCAACCCACGAACGCGTATTCCGCATGCTTGAGCGTTTTGAAGGTGAAAAGCCACAAATCGACATCGAACGTGCTTTGTTCTTCACCGAATCCATGAAGGTCACCGAAGGCCAACCTTTGGTTCTTCGTTGGGCAAAGGCTCTTTACCACATCGCTGAAAACATGACTGTATACGTTCAAGAAGACCAACTCCTTCTTGGCCGCGCAGGCACCGACGCTGGTCGTTACGGCATCCTCTACCCAGAACTCGACGGCGACTTCCTCGACATCGCTGTTTCTGAATTGCCTAACCGTCCAACTTCCCCAGCAACCATCACTCCTGAAGATGCAAAGCGCGTTGTTGAAGAAATCGCTCCTTTCTGGAAGGGTAAGACTTTCCACGAAGCACTCAACGCAGCTCTTCCTGCTGACGTTCACAAGCTTACCTACGACGATCCTCAGGGCCTCATCTCCCGCTTCATCGTCAACGAAACCGCATCTTTCCGTTCTTCCATCCAGTGGGTACACGACTACGAAAAGATCTTGAAGCGCGGCTTTAACGGCATCAAAGCTGAAGCACAAGAAAAGCTCGCTGCTCTTGATCCACTGTCCCCAATGGACAACTGCGAAAAGAAGCCTTTCCTCGAAGCTATCGTCATCGTTTCTGACGCCATCGTTCTTTGGGCAAAGCGCCACGCTGTGCTCGCTCGCGAAAAGGCTGCTACCGAAACCAACGAAGCACGTAAGGCTGAACTCATCCGCATGGCAGAAAATGCTGAGCACGTTCCTGGCGAACCAGCTCGCGACTTCTGGGAAGCTTGCCAAAGCCAGTGGTTCACCCAAATGTTCTCCCGTATCGAACAAAAGACCGGTACCACCATTTCTAACGGTCGTATGGACCAATACTTCTTGCCTTACTACGAGCAAGACATGGCTTCTGGCGCAATCACCAAAGATTCCGCTATCGAACTCATGGAATGCATGTGGGTTGGTATGGCTGAATTCATCGACATGTACATCTCCCCAACCGGCGGCGCTTTCAACGAAGGCTACGCTCACTGGGAAGCTGTTACCGTTGGTGGCCAAACCCCTGAAGGTTGTGACGCAACCAACGACTTGACCCACTTGATCCTCAAGTCCAAGCGTGAGTTCCCACTTCACTACCCTGACCTTGCTGCTCGTATCCACAGCCGTTCCCCTGAGAGCTACCTTTGGGACGTTGCTGAAACCATCAAAGACGGTTCCGGCTTCCCTAAGCTCATCAACGACGAAGAAGTTGTACCACTGTACGTTTCCAAGGGCGCAACCTTTGCTGAAGCTTACGACTACGCTGTTTCCGGTTGCACCGAAGCACGTATGCCTAACCGCGACACCTACACCTCTGGTGGCGCTTACGTAAACTTCGCAGCAGCTGTTGAAATGGTTCTCCGTAACGGCCGCATGAAGAAGTACGGCGATCGTGTACTCGGTCTCGAAACTGGCGACCCTAACGAATTTACTTCTTGGGATCAGTTCTGGAACGCATACGTTGAGCAACACTTGTTGTTCCTCCGCGCTGCATTCATCCAGCAGTACACCATCAACAATCTTCGCGCAAAGCACTTTGCACAGCCAATGGGCTCTGCAATGCACGACCTTTGCATGAAGCATTGCATCGACTTGCACCAGCCTCAAATTCCTGAAGGCATCAACATGGGCTACTTCGAATACATGGGCCTCGGCACTGTAGTTGACTCCTTGTCTGCTATTAAGAAGCTCGTTTTCGAAGACAAGAAGCTCACCATGCAACAAATCATTGATGCAGTTGACGCAAACTTCGAAGGCTACGAAGACATCGAAGCTATGCTCCGTTCCGTACCTTGCTACGGCAACAACGACCCATACGCTGACGCTATCGGTCGCGAAATCGACAAGATTTCCGTTGAATACGGCGGCAAGTACAGCAAGGACCTTGGTATGCACAACGACGTTCGTTACGTACCATTTACCTCGCACGTACCTTTCGGTAAGGTTGTTTCCGCAACGCCTAACGGCCGTAAGGAATTCACCCCACTGTCCGACGGTTCTTCCGCTTCCCACGGTGCAGACGTTAACGGTCCTACCGCTATCTTGCTGTCCAACTACAACACCAAGAACTACGGCATGCGCGACCGTGCAGCTCGTATGCTCAACATCAAGTTCACGCCTAAGTGTGTTGAAGGCGAGCAAGGTACTGAAAAGCTCGTTTCCTTCATGCGTACTTTCTGCGACCTCAAGATCTGGCACGTTCAGTTCAACGTCATCAACCGTGACACCTTGATCGCTGCTAAGAAAGACCCTGCTAAGTACCGTAACCTCATCGTTCGTATCGCTGGTTACTCTGCTTACTTCGTTGACCTTAGCCCAGACCTGCAAAACGACCTCATCGCCCGTACCGAACACGGCGCTATGTAAATATGACAAAGGAGGGGCTTTGCCCCTCCACCCCGCCAAGTGGCTCTGCCCCTTGGAACCCTGCCAAAGGCTTAGGCCTTTGGAAACCGTTTTAGCGAAAGGCTGGCCCGCTATTCTACGAATAGCAAGCCAGCCTTTCGCGCTTCTGAGGGCCAGAATTTTTTCTACACATGAAAATACAATTTTGTAGTAAACTACAATTATACATACGCAATTGTACCTAAAATATTCTATTATTTTACTATTTAATATGATACAGATGTTTTAACTATTTTGTAAAAGTACTTTCTAAAAAAACTAGACAAAGCGCACAAAATATGTTTTTTCCTATTGAGTGGCTACCCAATCTGTTTTTTGTAAAATAAAACAATATTCAAAAAATAGACAAGGCAAGACGCAGATAGTGAGCAAAGGACCCCACGTTAAAAGACATTGTATGACAGGAGGCTCCATGTCTGCGTCCATCAGTAATTTAAAATTATCGGCCTTACTTTCCATATGCCAGATTATCGACAAAGCCCTCAATCTCGAATCATCCCTTGATGCCGTATTGCGCGTTTTATCTGAAAAACTTTCCATGAAACGCGCCACCATCACCCTTTTGGATGAAGAAAGTAGAACGCTGCATATTGTAGCGTCCTATGGCCTCACAGACGAAGAAAAGCAACGCGGTGTCTATAATTTAAGCGAAGGCGTCACTGGCCGTGTTTTCCAGTCACGCCAGCCCTATTTTGTTCCAGATATCAGTGAAGAGCCTCTTTTTCTAAACAAAACAGGGACCCGTTCACTCATCAAAAAACAGATTTCCTTTCTTGGTGTGCCCATTCTTTTACAGGGTGATGCCATTGGCGTGCTCAATGTAGACCAACTCTT
The DNA here is from genome assembly GCA_044433065.1 of Pseudomonadota bacterium. Classification (GTDB taxonomy): domain Bacteria; phylum Desulfobacterota; class Desulfovibrionia; order Desulfovibrionales; family Desulfovibrionaceae; genus Nitratidesulfovibrio. Next base: position 5,977 of record JAWXUA010000119.1, on the reverse strand, counting down.
TGCTGATGATGTGGCAGCTGAGGAAGACAGTGGCTTTTTATCTGTTGTGGCCACCCTCATCGCCCAATTCATTAGCCTTAATCGCAAAGTCAAAGCGCGTGAAGAAATTTTGCGTGCTGAAAACACGTCTTTACGCTACCAAATCAATCAGAAAACCAATGGCTTATATATGGTTGGGCCAAGCTCTGCCATGATGCGTGTGCAACGTCAATTGCAAAAAGTTGCCCCCACCAAGGCCACGGTCCTGCTCTTAGGCGAGTCCGGCGTAGGTAAAACCCTCATTGCCAAGCTCATCCACCAGCTTTCCGAACGCGTGGATCACCCTTTCATTAAGGTCAACTGCGCCGCCATTCCAGAAAATCTTTTAGAAGCGGAATTTTTTGGTGTGGAAAAAGGCGCATACACTGGTGCGGCCCAAAGCCGTGCAGGTCGCTTTGAAGAGGCCAATGGTGGCACCATTTTCCTTGATGAAGTTGGTGAATTGCCCCTTGCTGTGCAGTCCAAACTCCTTAGAATTATTCAGGAAAAAGAATTCGAACGGCTTGGCAGTACACGCACGCGCACAACTGATGTTCGCATCATCACAGCAACGAACCAAGATCTTGCCACCCTCTCTGCTCGTGGAACATTCCGCCAAGACCTTTATTATCGCCTCAATGTTTTTCCCATCAGCGTGCCTGCCTTACGCGAGCGCAAAGAAGACGTGCCTAATCTGCTCAATCACTTTTTGGCTAAAATATCCAAGGAGTATGGGCGTTCCCTTGCATTCACTGCTGAGGCTTTGCACATTCTCACACAATATGATTGGCCCGGTAATGTCCGTGAAATGGAAAACCTCATGGAGCGGCTTGTCATTCTGGCAGATAATGACCGCATCGACTCCACTATGTTGCAAGGTGAGTTAGAAAATAGTCAAACAAACCACATGGCCACGCAGGGGCAAGTACTCCACATAGAGCCACAAAACCGCTCTCTATCCGATGTGGAACGGGAACAAGTTGTTGCCGCCCTTGAGCGTAATGGTTGGTTGCAATATAAAGCCGCCGAAGACTTGGGCCTGACCTCGAGGCAAATGGGCTATCGAGTGCATAAGTTTGAACTAGAAGCACTCATTGCCAAGGGACGTGCTGGGCTGAGGAAATAAATTCCTACAATCACTTCCCCTCCCAAAACACAAAAAATGCGCATACTTGGTTCACAGGTATGCGCATTTTCTTATGCCTTTATTCTCTTCCCTCTTCCACTCTTCCCCATGTGGCCACAATCTTCGTTCAAAGACCTTTACCTCGTCCACAAATAAAAAGCTTTGAAAGGGGATAGGTGTGGGGGAAGGGGGACACTTTCAGTTGACAATCCGCCTCGAAAGTTTCCCCATTCCCCCACATAAAAAACTAGCCACAGCCTAGGCCGGTGCCGCCGCAACAGCTGCCACCAATACCGGCTTTGCGAGCTTTGTAGACGGTCATGTCACCACCGCTCATGACGGTGTGCAGTGCTTCTTCGATGAAACCAGAACAGACGTAGGCATTGAGGCCATGCTTTTCAAGGGTTGTGCGCGGTTGTTCACCCATGGCACTAGCGAGAACAGCGCGGCAATCATGGAGCGTTGCAGCGAGCTGATCCCAACGCTTGGTACCACAACCAGCTTTAGGTGCTTGGCGTTCTTCAACAAGGCTGAGATTGCCGTTGACCATGCCCCAGATTTGAAAACGCTCTGCTTCGCCGAGGTGAAGATTAACGAGCATGCCTTCACGGGTAGCAACTGCGACGTAAGGACGCGGTGTGGGTTCGACGAGCGGCTTGAGGGCAGCACAGGCACGAAGGGTTCCACACAAATCAGTGGTGGACTTGTCGTCGCAAAGAAGACCAACAGCGTCAGCACGGCATCGTTGGCAGTGGGTCATTTGCTTGACGTGGGCACCAGCAATCTTGCGAAGCGCGGCAACTGTATCGTGACTTGGCTCCTGAAGATGGACGAATGGCGTACCTTCACTAGGCTTAAGCGGAATGAGATTTTGGATGTCCACACCAAGCGTGGCTACGAATTGGGAAACCTCTTCGATATGGTCATCATTAACACCAGGGACAATGATGGTGTTAACCTTAACGGTGATGCCACGCTCTTTGAGACCTTTAATGGCTTCTACTTGACGGTCAAAGAGAAGTTTTGCGGCTTGCTCGCCTTGGTAGACAACCTTGCCATCCTTGACCCAAGCATAAAGTTTAGCACCGATGGCTGGATCAATAGCACTCATGGTGATGGTCATGTGCGTGACACCAAGAGCGGCAATTTCGTCAAGATAAAATGGTACGTTCAGGCCATTGCTCGACAGACAGAAAATGAGGTCTGGGTGCTTTTCCTTGAGGAGGCGCATGGTTTCAAGCACTTCTGGTGCATTAGCGAAAGGATCACCAGGACCTGCGATGCCTGCAACACTGATATATGGAGCTTTTTCAAGCACTTTATCCATGTATTCAGCTGCTTGGAATGGTTTCAGCACTGCACTTGCCACACCAGGGCGCGATTCATTAACGCAGTCATATTTACGGTTACAGTAGTTGCACTTAATATTGCACTGTGGGGCCACGGGAAGATGCACTCGGCCACTTTTGCCAGCGGCGCCCTTATTGAAACATGGGTGTTTGCTTGTATCCTTCATTTTGGGCCTCCAATTATAAGTAGCCGTAACCAACAACACTGTCGGCTTGTTTTTTGGTAAGCACAGCGTTCACTATGCGATCATAAAGGTTTTGTGCACCGCCATAGCCGAGGGTTCGCAGACGTTGACCACCAAAACGATCATGAATTGGGAAGCCTACGCGTACCAGAGGCACATTCCAGTCACGGGCATAGCGATAACCTTTGCTATGGCCTATGACGATATCGGGCTTGAGTTCTCCAGCCATTTCCGCGATTTCGTGGAAGTCCACGCCAGCATGGATGGCTGGGAGTTCGCGTAAAGGACCGCTAACCTCTTCAATGGCTTTGGCAAATTGACTCGTCCGAGCGCCAGTGGCGGCAAGAACTGGTTGAATACCAATTTCACTCAAGAAAGAGACGAGGCCAACGACGAGGTCTTCTTCACCGTAAACAATGGCGCGCTTGCCAGCGATGTATTTATGGCCATCGACCATGGCATCAATGAAGCGACCACGTTCCATGGTGTAGCGTCGTGGAATAGCGCGGCCTGAAAGCTCAGCCAAGGTATCCATAAAAGCATCACTTTCACGGAGCCCAATGGGCATGCCGAGGCGACGATTTTCCACGTTGAAGCGTCCTTCAAGCACCGTGCCCGCTGTCTTTTTTGGAAGACAACGGCCAAATTCGAGGGTGCATGCTGCGCCCGACATAGAACGGATGGACTCAAGAGGCGTGCCGCCCGATGGGATCGTTTCGTAGTCGAGCAGAGCTTGGCCATCTAAAGTGTCTGAAATATCAGGCAATACATTGGCGGTTAAAGCGAAGTGCTCGAAAATATCTTTCAAGTGGCGAATATCTTCTGGTGAAATGAGACCTGCACACAAGTTGACAGAGCCATTGTCCGCAACCTTTTCAGTGACAAGCTGCTCAGCTATGGCACAAACGGCATTGGTCCAGCCGTCCATATGCGTGCCCTTATAGCTTGCTGTGCTCACGTGCACCACTTCTGGCAAATCCAGATCACCAAATTCTTTTTTAAACTCCATGAGGATACGCGGCACGTCGTCGCCAATGGTCTCGGTCAAGCAAGTGCTGGCCACACCGATGACGCGTGGGTCATACTTTTTCATGACGTTGAGTAAGCCCTTTTTCAGGTTCGGCGCACCGCCATAAACGGCATGCTTTTCACCAAGAGCTGACGAAGCAATATCCATGGGTTCGCGAAAGTGGCTGATGATATAGCGGCGCATATAGGTCGCACAGCCTTGGGACCCGTGCAAAAATGGCACTGCGTTTTCCACACCACGAAAAGCCAATGTCGCACCAAGAGGCGTGCACAGCTTGCAAGCGTTGGTGGTGGAAACGTAATTTTCCTTAGACATGTTCCACCTCCTTAGGCTCTTTTGTAAGAACGACTTCACGCAAATGAGAAGCTTTTTGCGCTTCAGCACGGCGCGGTACAAATTGCCATACAGGGCTCATGACCGAAGCATGGATTTCCTTGGCAAAATTATACATGCCCACAAAGCCCTCAAGCGCTTCTTTACGCTCGTGGTTATGGTCACAGAAACCAACACCAAGCTTGAAGGCAATGGGACGCTCTTTAACGCCGCCAACGAAAACATCCACATCTTTTTCTTTTATAAATGCAGACAATTCCAAAGGATTTGTATCGTCCACAATGATGGTGCCTTCGTCGGTAATGGCTTCAAGCTCACGGTAATCTTCCTCCGTGCCCGTCTGCGAACCAACCATAACAACCTTCATACCCAGATGGCGGAATGCCTTAATGAGCGAGAAAGCCTTGAACGCGCCACCTACATAAATGGCGACCTTCTTACCTTCCAAGTCCTTGCGGAAACCCTTCAGGCTTGGCAGAAGCACATCCAGTTCTTCCTTCACCACCTGAGCTGTACGAGCCACAATGTCAGGATCAATGTCCTTAAAGTGGTCCGCAATGGCGTACAGTGAGTCCGCCATATCCTCGATGCCAAGGTACGAAGCGCGGATAAATGGCGTGCCGTACTTCTCTTTCATCATGCGTGCAAGGTCCATGGTCGCACCAGAGCACTGCACCACGTTAAGCCCTGCACCATGGCAACGCCCAAGGTCCGCTACCCGTCCGTCGCCCGTAATATTGGCCACTACAGAAACACCCATGCGCTTCAAGTAGTCGCGGATAATCCAAATTTCACCAGCTAAGTTAAAATCGCCCAAAATATTAATAGAAACTTGAGGAACGTTGCTCGTATCACCCGTACCAATTAATCGGAACATCGCTTTACAGGCAGCATTATAGCCTTCACGCTTGCTGCCCTTAAAGCCTTCAGATTGCACAGGAATGACAGGTATGCCCTTCTCAGCTTCCATCTTACGGCACACAGCTTCAAGGTCGTCGCCAATAATACCAACAATACAAGTAGAATACACAAAAACTGCATTAGGTTTATGTCTGTCAATCAGCTCATCAAGAGCAGCTGTCAGCTTCTTTTCACCGCCAAAAATGACGTCTTTTTCTTGTAAGTCTGTAGAAAAGCTCAATCTATGGAGTTCTGGGCCACTGGAAAGCGCACCGCGGATATCCCACGTATACACCGCACAGCCAATAGGCCCGTGCACCAAGTGCAAAGCATCAGCAATAGGATACAAAACCACACGTGAGCCACAAAAGACGCAAGCTCTTTGACTCACAGCACCTGCTAACGATTCACGATTACACGCCATTTCAATGGCGCCCTGCCCCTTACGGTGTATCTGTCTATTCCGCTCATCCAAAAGGACATTGTCGGTATTGTTCAGAACGGCTGCGCACTTCATAACTATTCCTCCATCAGCACAAGCATGCGGCAAACAAGATTGGTTTCCTGCCACCCAAGGTGCCCATAAAATTCTAAAGCGTTCTGATTGTTCATATCTGCTAAAAGCTGCAAGCGCGCCGCGCCATGGTCCTTAGCCCATCTCTGCACTGCCGCAAGTAACTTTTTGCCAATACCCTTGCCCTGCCACTCCGTAGCCACAACAACATCTTCCACAAGTACAGATGCCGCTCCTCTCGCCGTGGAAATGGTCATTTGCCCCGAGCACATGCCCACAACCACACCAGCAACGTCCGCCACCAACACAATCCGATCCTTGCCCATACCCTTAGCATCAAGCATCATCTCAAGGCCGCGTTCCTGCTTTATCCGATTGAACGTAAAGTCCTCCTCAATGCTGAAAAGCTGATAAAGCAAGCCACACAAGGCATCGATGTCCTTCATCTTTGCGCGGCGTATGGATATGTTTGCTGCCATGGTCGGTCCTTGGTTAGGTGGTGGGTGTGGTTGGTTTGCTGGG
>JAWXUA010000118.1:0-9473 GCA_044433065.1 Pseudomonadota bacterium | reverse complement strand
GGAAGGGGAACCCTTTTTAAAGGGTTCCCCTTCCCCCAGAAATTCACCAACCATCCCCAAAACTTCATATAAAGCTTGACAGCGAGGCTAATACGCTCTAGCTCTCTTGCACGAACAGTACATAAGACGGCTACGCCACTCTGTATTGAGTGTACGCGGAGCAGCGCGCTAGGTCTCTTTACGCTTTTTCTTCGGATACCCTCCTTAGGACTTGCCAAAGGGGCCCTTTATGCGTATTGACAACTGTTCCGCATCTTTTTTAACGAGGTAGTCATGAAAGAAAATATCCATCCAAAAGTGTACAAAGCTAAAATGTCTTGCGCATGTGGCTTTGAAGCTGAAACCCTTTCCACAAAGGGTGAAAACGTTCACGTCGAAATTTGCTCCAACTGCCACCCATTCTACACTGGCAAGCAGCGTCTCATCGACACCGCTGGTCGTATCGACCGCTTCCAAAAGAAGTACGCCAAGTTCAACAGCGGCAAGTAGGAAGTTTTTCCGCTTACGACGTTTCGCGTCGTATGGCGCATTTTCCTCCCCGGAGGGGCATTGTCCCCCTTCGGGGAGAAATTGCATGTACGGCCTAATTTTTTCGAGGCGCGGCATGGTTGCGATCGATGATTGATATCGTCAGATGCCACCACTGCTTTGTCGTGTGAAAAAGTTGCCGTTTCCCACAAATTTTCAATGCCTAAACGAGGTTCAGCGTGCAAGACCATAACAAAGCAACAAGGTCTGGCTTTTGGCCAACGCTCGCCTCTAGTATGGCCCAAGGTGCTAAAATCACCGTTGGCGGCCAAGCTGTCATGGAAGGCGTCATGATGCGTAGCGGCGACCACTATGCCCTTGCAGTACGTCGTCCAGATGGTCGCATCGTGGCTGAGCGAAAGCCGTGGTTCACCTTGACCAAAAGTCCATTTTTGAAGCGTCGCTTCATCCGTGGTTGCCCTATCCTTATAGAAACCATGGTTAATGGCATTAAGACGCTGAACCGCTCCGCCGAACAAGCCTTTGATGAAGCAGCCGTGGATAAAAATGGCAAACCTGAGGGCGAGCTCAAGCCATGGCACCTTGTGGTGACCATGATTGTCTCCATCCTCATGGCCATTGGCCTCTTTGTAGTCCTGCCCCACGTCTTCTCCATGGCCATGGGCTGGCTTGGTCTTGGCGGTGACGTTGATGGCTTGTCCTTCCACATCTGGGACGGCTTCTTTAAATTTGCCATTTTCATCGGCTACATTCTCGCCATTTCCTTTGTACCCGATATCAAACGCGTTTTTCAATATCACGGTGCTGAGCACAAGACCATCTGCGCCTTTGAAGCTAGCGGACAAAGCGAAGTTTCCGCCCAAACAGCCGCGCTATGCAGCCGCCTTCATCCACGCTGTGGCACAACGTTCATGCTTTTTGTGCTCTCTATCGCCATCATCTTGCATGCCATTCTGGTTCCTGCGCTCATGCTCATCTGGACCCCAGAAAACACCATTGCCAAGCACGCCGTGACCGTATTTTTCAAACTTGTGCTCATGTTGCCTATCAGTGCCATTGCCTACGAAGTCATCCGCTATTCCGCATGTCTTGGCGACGGTATCTTCAGCACCATGCTTAAAGCACCCGGCATGCTGCTTCAGCGCCTCACCACCAAAGAGCCCGACGAAGCACAGCTTGAAGTCGCCATTGTGGCCCTCAAAGAGGCCCTTGGAGACGATGCCCCATCTACTATCCGCACCGCCGCCTACAGCCCAATGGAGTAAATCATATGTTCGCCAAGCTCGACAATCTCGAACGCACTTTCGAGGACCTCGAACAGCAGCTCAGCTCGCCTGAAGTCTTCAATGACCAAGAGCGTTACCGCAAGCTCACCAAGTCCCACGCGGACCTTAAAGCCATCGTGGATGTATACCGCAAATTTAAAGAAATGCGCCAGCAACTCGTTGAAAATAAAGAAATGCTCAACGACAGCGACGCAGAAATCCGCGCCATGGCCCATGAAGAAATCAAAGTCATCGACGCTGAACTGCCAGAAATCGAAAAAGAACTCACCATTCTGCTGCTCCCCAAGGACCCTCTGGACGAAAAGAACATCCTTCTTGAAATCCGCGCTGGTACTGGTGGCGACGAAGCAGCCCTTTTTGCAGGCGACCTTTTCCGCATGTATTCTCGCTATGCCGAGCTCCGCAACTGGAAAGTAGAAGTCATGAGCGGCAGTGAATCCGATGCTGGCGGTTTCAAAGAAATCATCGCTCTCATCACTGGCGACAATGTGTACAGCCGTCTGAAGTTCGAATCTGGTACCCACCGCGTTCAGCGCGTTCCAGCCACCGAAACTCAAGGCCGCATCCACACTTCTGCAGCCACAGTAGCTGTCATGCCTGAAGGCGAAGAAGTTGACGCTGACATTCGTCCAGAAGACTTGCGCATCGACGTGTACCGCGCCTCAGGTGCTGGTGGTCAGCACGTTAACAAAACCGAGTCCGCTGTCCGTATTACGCACCTCCCGACCAATCTTGTTGTTACCTGTCAGGACGAAAAATCGCAGCACAAGAACAAGGCCAAGGCCATGAAAGTGCTCGCGTCTCGTCTCCTTCAGCAAAAGCAAGATATAGCCAACAGCGAAATGGCCGATGCACGTCGCGCTCTCGTAGGCTCCGGTGACCGCTCCGAGCGTATCCGTACCTACAATTACCCACAGTCGCGCGTCACCGACCACCGCATCAACTTGACGCTCTACTCCCTCGACAAGCTCATGGAAGGCGATATCCAAGGTCTCCTTGACGCACTCATGACGCACTCCCAAGCTGAAGCTCTTAAAGCTCAAGCCGACGCAAATTAAAAAAAAGGAAAGGTGAAAACCTTTCCTTTTTTTGTATGTCTGTACTATTTTTGTGCAAAGACCTTATTACGCTGAACGCTATGTAAGGTTTTATCCAAGCATCTCTACAAAATACGAATGTATGCGCATGTCATTACTCAGTTCAGGATGGAAGGCTGTAACAAGCTGATTACCCTGCCTTGCCGCGACCATATGGCCATCAACTTCTGCGAGGATTTCGACCTTACTTGAGCTAACTTGGGAAATATATGGCGCACGGATGAAAATCATCTCAATTTGTCCCACATTTCCAAAAGCGGCTTTGGTGTTAAAACTCCCAAGCTGGCGTCCATAGGCATTGCGCTTTACACAAATATCCATGGTTCCAAGGTGCGGAAAACGTGTACCTTCAATGTGTCCTGCGAGCAAAATCATGCCTGCGCAGGTTCCAAGTACGGGTGTACCACTTTTAATGAGCTTTTGCAGCGGCGTAAAGAGCTGTAATTCGTGCAAAAGTTTTCCCATGGCCGTACTTTCGCCGCCAGGGAAAATGAGTCCATCAACGTGCTCGTCGAGATCACTACGATGCCGTATTTCTTTCGTCGCCACGCCAAGCTTTGCAAGAGCTTCCCGATGTTCACGAAAAGCACCTTGCACGGCTAACACGCCAACGAGCATTAGTTCCCTCGCTCCGCCATGAGCAGCTTAACTTCATCAGGATTAAGACCCACCATAGCCTCACCGAGATCCTCAGAAATAGCCGCGAGCACCTCTGGCTTATCAAAATTAGTCACAGCTTTGACAATAGCCTCAGCACGTTTTGCAGGGTTCCCAGACTTAAAAATACCTGAGCCAACAAAGACGCCTTCTGCACCAAGCTGCATCATGAGAGCCGCGTCAGCAGGAGTTGCCACACCACCAGCGGCAAAGTTCACCACAGGAAGCGACGCATGCTCATGCACATAAAGCACCAAGTCATACGGGACCATAAGTTCTTTAGCGGTATTAAAAAGTTCATCCTTAGACTGGCCAACAATAGTACGGATTTCCTGCTGCATCAAACGCATGTGCGAGACAGCTTGCACAATGTCGCCTGTACCAGGTTCGCCCTTAGTACGAATCATGGCCGCGCCTTCGTTGATACGGCGCAAAGCTTCGCCAAGATTTTTTGCACCACAAACAAAAGGTACTTTGAAATTCCGCTTGTTGATATGGAAGACTGTATCGGCTGGCGTTAAGACTTCACTTTCGTCAATGTAATCAATTTCAATAGCTTCGAGAATTTGTGCTTCAACAAAATGACCCATTCTGCACTTAGCCATAACAGGAATGCTGACCGCTGCTTGAATAGCCTTAATCATCTTGGGATCACTCATGCGTGAAACACCGCCAGCCGCGCGGATATCTGCGGGAATGCGCTCCAATGCCATAACAGCACATGCACCAGCCTGCTCTGCAATTTTTGCTTGCTCTGGTGTCATAACGTCCATTATAACACCACCTTTCAACATTTGCGCCAATTGTTTATTTAGTGTAAAGCGTTCATTCATGGGAAAACTCCTTAATATTTTTTGAATTTCCTTGATGTGTACGCCATTTTGATATGAGTACAATAACCACTTTAAAGAAAAATATGCATACCAGTTTGATACAAAATATATATAATGATACTACTGCAAATAAATACGTAAACTCACAACAAAGTAAAAGAGTACCACTATACATACAACTGTACGCACTGCTAAAAAAAGACATTGAAGAAGGTACCATACAAGCAGGACAAAAGTTACCTTCTAAGCGTGTACTCGCTGAGCGCTTTATGGTCAGTGTGGTGACTGTGCAAAATGCTTACGCTCAACTTCTTGTTGAGGGCTATATTTATGCTAAAGAAAAAGTCGGCTACTTTTGCTGTGATATGGTACAGATAAAATACAATACACATGCCACACAACAAGCATCCAGCAGCTCCACACCTACGGGTAGCCAAGCCTTAGCACGGACTTCTCTCCATGTGCACGAACAATATCCACGTGCGCACTATCCCCTTGACCTCTGTAAAAACTCCATCCTCAGCCAGCACTTCCCATTCTCAGTCTGGGCAAAGCAAATGCGCCAAGTCATCAGTGAGAACCATACCGAAATTCTTTCACGCGTACCGTCTCTTGGACTTTGGGCCTTGCGTAAAGAAATTAGCGCGCATGTCTATGCTTTCAAAGGCATTTCCATTGACCCTAATCGTATTTTTATTGGTGCTGGTACGGAATATCTTTATAGTGTTCTTGTAAAACTTTTGGGTAGAGAGTCCATCTATGCAGTAGAGGACCCTGGGCATAAGCAGATTTCGCGTATTTACAGCACTGAAGGTGTTGCAGTACATCATCTTCCTTTGGATACATGTGGCATTGAGCTTGCGGCCCTTGAAAACTCACGGGCCAATATCGTTCACATTTCTCCATCGCACCATTTTCCCACTGGCCTTGTCATGCCCATTACACGACGTAAAGAGCTTTTACATTGGGCCAATGCACAAAAAAATCGCTATATAATCGAAGATGACTATGACAGCGAATTTCGCTTTTCAGGGCAAACACTTCCAACCCTGCAAAGCATTGATTCTCAAGGAAAAGTTATTTATGTAAATACTTTTTCCAAAACCATTTCCCCCTCACTTCGCATCAGTTATATGATTTTGCCGCAAGAGCTTGTGGACATATATCATGCACACTATGGTTTTTATTCGTGTACTGTTTCAAGCTTTGACCAACATATTTTAGCGCACTTTATCAGTAAAGGACACTATGAACGGCACATCAACCGCATGCGCCGCTTTTACAAAAAACACCGAAATGCCGTGCTTAACCTCATCAATAAAAGCCCCTTAGCACAATACGCACAAACATCTGAAGACCTTTCAGGCCTACACTTTGTCCTTAAGCTTCAAACGCATAAAAACGACCAGCACATCCGCCAACGCGCCCTTGCACGTGGTTTACGCCTCGCCTTCGTGTCCGACTACAGCACGGTACAAGGCCATAGCCAACCCTCACAGCTCATCATCAACTATTCTGGCATCAATTTAGAAGATATGAAGGCCAGTATTGCCCTGCTTCTGGATATTTTACAGGAATAGTTTGTATATGCATTGGTAGTCTATCCTTCTTTGCTCGTGAGCATAAAAAATTACTTGGCAATGCCCAGTCCTATGTAGCATACTCTTGTCTTGGCCTGCTCCTTTTATACGTGCTCGTACAATTCTCACGTAAAATCAAGGATGCCTGTATGCAAAGTTCCTCTTAAAAAGGAACGCAATTTCATATGCAGAATGATATTTTACGCACGGAGCCCCCCATGTTCAGCCAAAACACCCTACACATAGTCCGCACAGAAGCGAGAAAAATACTAGACGCCTCTGCCGTCGACAGTCCTGCCCTCTGTGTGGATGTGCTTTTATGCCATGTTTTTGGTTTGAAGAGGACCGACTTGGTTTTAGAACGTGGCATGATGCTCGGTGCACAGGTGGAAAAGCTAGAACAATTTACAAAACTGCTGCAACGCCGCGCACAAGGTGAACCCCTCGCCTATATAATAGGATATAGAGAATTTTTTGGCCGTGATTTCTTGGTCAGCAAAGATACCTTAATCCCTCGCCCAGAAACAGAATTGCTCGTGGAATGCGCGCTAGAAGAGATTGGAAGAATACAAAAAGAAAAAACACCTCTCAACTTTCTCGACGCAGGCACTGGCACAGGATGCATAGCCATCACCATGCTCGCTGAAAATGGTGATGTACAAGGGATTGCCCTCGATAGATCCAGTGGTGCGCTGGCAATTGCCAAGCAAAATGCTCAAGCGCACAACGTTTTCCCAAGATTGCAATGCATGCAAGGCGATTTCACAACAGCCTTAATAAAGCCAAACTCCTTGGATATCTACCTGACCAATCCACCCTACATCAGCCAAGAAGAATACCAAGGCTTATCCCCAGAAGTTCGTGACTTTGAACCAGCTACAGCCCTTGTGCCAGGCCCATCTGGCCTCGAGCACGCAAAAGCCATCATTGCCCACGCCACTGTGGCCCTCAAAAAAGGCGGCATCTTCCTCATGGAATTTGGCTGTGACCAAGGCCAAGCTGTGGCTGAACTGTTTGAACCCTACGCTCAGGCATGGGCTCACGTGGAAATCAAAAAAGACTTAGCTGGCCTCGACCGCTTCGTTCTAGCAAGGCGCAACAACTAAAAGGGACGCAATTCTGTGTGGAAAAAAGTCCACAATATAATACATCTCGGTTCATACTTTTGTATTATAGGTCAAAAAAACCACAAATACTGTGACTTTTCCACACAGTTGTGTAAATGTCACACGCCATAAAAAAAGCGACTCGCATCTAAAACACTGTTTTAATGGGCAATCATCAAAAAACAATATTGTGGAATGCTTTTTGCAACAAACAAGACAACACAAGATTACAACGCGCTCGCACGCGCTCTATATACTACGAGGTTGCCATGAAGCAGACCACCATCCATAAAAGCATCACCTGTTCCGGTATCGGCCTTCACAGCGGTAAAACCGTTCAGCTGACGTTACATCCTGCCCCAGAAAACACGGGCATCGCCTTTGACGTGCATTCAGCCAAAGGTGTGACGCGCATTGCGCCTGAGCCAAAAGTTGTCATCGCCACTGGCCTTGCCACAACTCTCGGCCTCAGCCCACAGGACGAAGCCAAAGTTGCTACGGTCGAGCACTTGCTCGCAGCCTTACGCGGTCTTGAAATTGACAACGTCATCGTGGAAATTCAAGGTGGCGAAGTGCCCATCATGGACGGATCTGCCGCTTCTTTCATCATGCTTTTGCGTGATGCTGGCATCCGCAAGTTGGCCGCTGACCGCAAAGTTGTGCGCATCACCAAGCCCATCACCTTCAGCCAAGACGAAAAGAGCATCCGTGCCCTACCATATAATGGCTTCAAGGTCGACTATACCATCGAATTTGCGCACCCCCTCATTGGCAAGCAGCATTTCTCCATTGAATTGACGCCTGAGACCTTCCTTAACATCGCCAAAGCACGCACTTTCGGCTTCCGCCGCGAAGTCGATTACCTGCACAGCCATGGCCTTGCTCTTGGTGGCTCCCTTGATAACGCCATTGTTTTGGATGATTACGGTATTTTGAACAGCGATGGATTGCGTTATGCTGACGAATTTGTACGCCATAAGGTCTTGGACTTTGTGGGCGACATGGCCATGTTTGGCACGCCGCTCCAAGGACATTTTATCGTTGAACGCTCAGGTCACGCTGTAAACAACCAATTCTTGCGCATGCTTGAAGAAAATCTGGACCTATACACAGAAACCGTGACCTTGACCACGCCACAGCCAGAACAAAACATGGCTGCTCAGCACCATGCCGCAAGCAATGCTACGCAAAAACAAGGCGCACCACACATAAACGGAGCAGCTCTGGCCTAGCCTTGCACAACCATACTGACTACATAAAAGACGTCACGCAGCAAAATTGTTGTGTGGCGTCTTTATATTGTAAGCTCACAGCATACACAATCGAATACAATATCAAATACAAACTGGTATTATTCATCGGCATATCCTATAAAAACAACTCGTAATATGTATAACTCATGACGCTACCCCCCAATTAAGCACAATATGAAAATAAAATGCAAAAAAAGCAAAATAATGCTAGCCAAGCGACTTCGATGGTGATAGAAGGCTTTTCACGGCAACGAGAGCTGCTTTTTTTCGCATGGACGGTTTTTTAGGTTACAGAAGAGTGAAAGAAGAAAATCAATCACTTTAGGCGCTTAAAAGAAAGTTTGAAAAAAGTTGAAAAAATATGCATTTTTTGCTTGCCTTCTTTCAAAGCTTAGCATAAAAGCACATCTCCGTTGGCTGGTGTAGCTCAACTGGCAGAGCAGCTGATTTGTAATCAGCAGGTTGCGGGTTCGAGTCCCATCACCAGCTCCATACAATTAAGTGGTGGGGTTCCCGAGTGGCCAAAGGGAACAGACTGTAAATCTGTCGTCAAACGACTTCGGAGGTTCAAATCCTCCCCCCACCACCACTTGCAAGCTCTCAGAGCTGTAGGAGACAGGGAACTGTCGGAGAACTACGGCGTTTGCGGGAATAGCTCAAGTGGCTAGAGCATCAGCCTTCCAAGCTGAGGGTTGCGAGTTCGAGTCTCGTTTCCCGCTCCAAAATTCCCCCCCAATGCCCAGATCTCCCTATAGCTAAAAAAAGATTGCCCACATAGCTCAGGCGGTAGAGCACTTCCTTGGTAAGGAAGAGGTCATGAGTTCAAGTCTCATTGTGGGCTCCATATTGCATTCCACCCCCACGGAACGAAAAATAAAAAGCCAGGGAGAAACACCTATGGGTAAGGAAAAATTTTCGCGTAATAAGCCGCACGTAAACATCGGCACCATTGGTCACATTGACCACGGTAAAACTACGCTTACCGCTGCTATCACCAAGACTGCAGGTCTCAAGGGCCAAGGCAAGTTCGTTGACTACAGCGAAATCGACAAGGCTCCTGAAGAAAAGGAACGCGGCATCACCATTGCTACGGCACACGTTGAGTACGAAACCAACAATCGCCACTACGCACACGTTGACTGCCCAGGCCACGCTGACTATATCAAGAACAT
>JAWXUA010000117.1:0-9548 GCA_044433065.1 Pseudomonadota bacterium | reverse complement strand
AGGGGAAAAAGCTTTTTTCAAAAAGTTTTTCCCCTTCCCCCAGTCTTCCCAACAAATCCCCCAACAAATCCCCAACAAAAAATCAACCCTAATCCCGTTGATTGCTGCGGCGCACTAAACCGAGGGATGCGGCGACGGCTTTACGTTGGATATAGTCGGGCGCGTAGGTAAGCTGTGTGACAGTGGGCGGATTGCCAGCTGGTGAGGTATGGAGCGTGAAGGCGTCGAGGGCACGCTGTTCGAACGCTGCGAGGGCTGCGAAGTCTTCGAGTGGCCGAACTGTCATGGCGGTGGTCGCTGTGATGGGCTCACGGTATTCGATGATGAGCTTGGCACGTCGTTGCTGCATGAGCAGAGTGAAGCGGCGAACGAGAGTGTCACCTGCTTGACCGTATGCTGCATTGGCCATAAGCGGAGCCCAAGGGTCCTTGCCCTGCGGCAAGACAAAGGTTGCGGCGTGGGCTGGCTTGCCATCGAGTTCGAGGCTATCGACGTGGACTTCGAGCTGCCCTGATGCGACGCTCATTTCCCATTGCCAAGGGTTTTTGGCATCGGTGAGAAAAGCGAGTAATGCTGAAGGCTTGCTTGTGTCATGGGTCGCGCTGGTAGTATTGACAGTGATGGGCATGTCATGGGATTGGGAGGCACTGGCGTAGAGAGCATACCAACAGCTTGCTGAGGCGTTGGAGCTGCCGAGCTGCGGACTTTGCAGTTGCAAGTCCATGACGCCAGCACTTGTGAGTCGCAGTGGGCCTTGAGCTTGCAGGGCGAAAGCTGGTTGCCCTGTGGAGACGAAGGTGTCCCCGACGAGACCGCGTTGCAGCGGACGCCGTTTCATGAGGGTGCAAGCGCCAAGGATGAGACAAATCAGGACGATGGGGATAAGAATACGTATCATGGTAGACCTCATTGTAGGTAGATGATTATATTGGTGCGTATTGATAACTTATAGATGACTTATAGATGCATTACTGATGCATTGCTGAACGCTGACGGAGCACCCCTATCCATATTGAGACCATAGGCACTCCATGTTTGAGCCATCATGCCAAGAGATGCCCCACGTGTCCAGTGCCCTTAGCATTGTTTTCTGAGTAAATGGCCTGTATATGAAGTTGATACATGAAATTGACAATGAAAGTAGCACAGTACAATAGATTAAAGCCCTCCATATTGATGATGCATTTAAGGAGTTTAGCATGACACCAACACAAAATCTCAAGGATTATGCGCCTTTGCAAGACGCGCCCACGAGCTATTATATTGATACCAATGAGCCTGTGCGCTATGTGGTTTTTTCTGACGTGCATGGTTCCAGCACGTGTACAGCGTCCATGATGGAGCGCGTGGCTGCGCTGAAGCCCGACGCCATACTGCTCTTGGGCGATTTGCTCTACCATGGACCGCGTAATCCTTTGCCAGAAGGTCATGATGCCGCTGAATGCGTGAAGATTTTTAATGCCCACAAGGACGATATTGTGGCCATCCGCGGTAATTGCGATGCTGATGTAGACCTCATGGTTCTTGATTTTCCTCTGCCAGACCGACTACTTATGAAGATCGACGGAGTCATCATTGACATGCGCCATGGCCACCGCGAGCTCTTGCCAGACCGCTTTGACACTGTGGCTGCAAACACGGTTTTGCTGTGCGGTCACCGTCATGTGCCTAGAGCTGAGACCGTGACCTGCGCTCATGGTGACGTGCATATCTGGAATGTGGGTTCCATCAGCTTGCCCAAAAACGGCTCTGTGGCTACCTATGCCATTGTGGAGAGTGGTGGCCGCGGTATGGGTGTGACCTTTACGGTGTACTCTATGGGCGGCGAGATTGTCATGCAACAGACCGTGCATGCGCCTGTATAATTCTTGGTAAACTACGTATTTATATGAGTTATTTTACTTCTGACGGTACTGGTCCAGCTTCCAACGGGACAGCTGATAAGGATAAATCCGAGCTCAGCTACACCGAGCGTCATGCCAGCGGTGATGCTGCGGTCTGCGCTCAAGGATGCGAGGCATTGCCCATCGTTCAAAATCCGTGGCCTACAGTGCCTGAAGCTCTGAAAGCACGTCTCACCGAGCCGCTGGCCATTGGCAACAGAGTGGCCCGTGGTCGCCTTTGGCTTGCGCCCATGGCTGGTCTGGGCCATGTGCCTCTTCGGTCACTTATCGATACGTTTGGTGGCTGTGGTTTGCTGTTCACTGGCATGTGCAATGCCCGAGCTGTGCCTTCTGAGCGGCGTATGACGTATTCGGCCTTTTCGTGGTCTGATGCTGAGCGCGATCACTGTGTCATGCAATTGTTTGGCAACGAGCCCGAGTATATGGCTGACTCTGCGAAACGCATTGAGGCTGAGGGTTTTTTCGGTGTGGACATCAATATGGGCTGTTCTGTGACAGCGTTCACGCGGAAAGGCTATGGTGCTGAGCTTTTGCGGCAGCCTGATCTCGCTGTATCGCTTGTGGAGTCCATACGTCAAGCTGTTGATATTCCAATATTTGTTAAGTTCCGTACAGGTTGGTCAACGGACCCAGCGCCAGCCATAGCTCTAGCCAAGCGTTTTGAAGATGCTGGGGCTGATGCTCTTGTTTTTCATCCTAGGGTAGCTCCAGACCGTCGGACGCGGCCTCCATTTCGCTCGCACATCAAGCTCATTAAGGACGCTGTGACCATCCCAGTCATGGGCAACGGCAGTGTTGTTACGGCGCAAAGTGCCCTACATATGTTGGAGTCCACAGGTTGTGACGGCATTTCCATCGGCCGTCTTGCCATTTCGCGACCATGGACCTTTGCCGCTTGGACTGGTCTGCTCGACGAGGATCCGTCCGTAAACCCTCATCTCTGGCAGGCTACGGCAGAAGATATGCTCGACGCCATCATCGCGTCTGGCGGTGATCCTCATTATATGGCGCGGCAGTATGGTCGGTTCATGCTCTATTATGTGGCCAATTTCGTCTATGGGGCTAAGCTCCGTGGCCCTCTGACTACTGGGCTCGATATTGCGAAATTACGATCGACTACTCGCGAAGTTTTCAAAGAATTACCGCAGGTTGCATTGACGCCCACTGCTGCTATGTTTTAGGTGGTTTGAATTAACTGAGGGGTAGGGTAAACTTTCTGAAGAAAGTCTTCCCTACCCCTCAGTCAATTAAATAAAAAACCTACTTCACAACAGGCGTGGCCTTTTGCTGCATAACGCGTGATTTTGGTTCGATATCGTGTGTGACCCAGACATTACCACCGATGGTTGCGCCATTACCGATGGTGACGCGTCCAAGGATGGTGGCGCCAGCGTAGACGGTGACATTGTCTTCGAGCAGTGGGTGACGTGGGATGCCCTTGATGAGCGTGCCGTCCTCAGCTTTGGGGAAGGAGAGCGCACCGAGGGTGACACCTTGGTAGAGGCGGCAGTGCTTGCCGATGATGCAGGTCTCGCCGATAACGACGCCAGTCCCATGGTCGATGAAGAATTCCTCGCCAATTTGGGCACCTGGGTGGATGTCGATGCCGGTGTGGGAGTGGGCCATCTCGCTGATGATGCGTGGAATGATGGGCACACCAAGGCGGTAGAGCTCGTGGGCGATGCGGTGGTGGATCATGACGTAGAGCGAGGGGTAGCAGAAAATGGTCTCGCCAGCAGTCTTGGCCGCTGGGTCGCCTTCAAAGGCCGCGCGCACGTCACTGGCGAGCATGGCGCGGATGTGTGGCAGACGATGCAAGAAGGCCATAGCCACGGCACGGGACTGGTCTGCGGAGCAGAGAGGATCGGTCCCGTTAGGGCTGTCGGCTGTCCCAGACTCGTTGACTGTCCCAGACGCATTGGCCTTATTGGCACATTCGGCACAAGGGACGCTATGGCCAGCATTAGCCCCAGTACCAGCCCCAGTACCAGCCCCAGTACCAGCCCCAGTACCTGACGGGCAAGCGCAACCGTTGTCGGCATTGGCAAAGCACGCACCGCGTCGGATTTGCTCAGCTAGGATGCGGTAAATGGAGTCCAGATTGGCAGCCAAATGGTAACGCATGGATTCGAGCACCACAGCCGATGAGCCGAAATATCCAGGAAAAATGGCCGCACGCAGACGGGTCATGAGCTCGTTGAGGGCCTCAAGGTCTGGCATGGGCGTATTGTGCAAGGTCTGGTGGTATACCGCTTCGTAGGAGGATGGGGCACACAGTTCGGCCACAATATCGTTGAGGTCGGGCATGCCTGTGAGGGCCTCAGTTTGGGTCGGTATGGTTAAATCCTTCATGGTCTATCCTTATATAGTACTATTTCAGTTGTAATATCAAATACTTATAGTGTTCTAAATGGACTAGTCTGGAAACTCGGACCTAATCTTGGGCAAACAACGCTGTAGACAGATAGCGTTCTCCCGTATCACAAATGATGGTCACGATACGTTTTCCTGCATTTTCAGGCATTTGAGCGAGCTCTAAGGCCGCACACACGTTAGCCCCAGAAGAGATGCCGCATAAGATACCTTCTTCTTGTAAGAGACGCTTACCCATAGCAATGGCGTCTAAGCTCTTAATTTGTATAATCTTGTCGTAGGCGTTGGTATCAAGGGCATCTGGAATGAAGCCAGCACCAATGCCTTGGATGCCGTGTGGTGCGCCTTTATTGCCCGATAGCACAGCTGACTCAGCAGGTTCCACAGCGACGATTTGGATGTCTGGATTTTGCTTTTTAAGATAGTGACTTATGCCAGAAAGTGTGCCGCCCGTACCAACACCAGCCACGAAGATGTCCACAGTGCCGTCGGTGTCCTGCCAGATTTCAGGGCCAGTCGTCAGCTCGTGGGTTGCTGGGTTGTCGGGATTGGCGAATTGTTGCAACATGACAGCGCCTTCAGTCTCGGCCACAATGCGCTCAGCCGCTTTGACAGCCCCCGTCATGCCCTCGCTCGCTGGCGTCAAGACAAGCTTTGCGCCGAAGCCACGGAGTAGGGCTATGCGCTCCTGACTCATATTTTCGGGTAGGGTTAGGATGAGCTTGAGGCCGCGCACTGCGGACACAAAGGCCAGCCCAACGCCCGTATTACCGCTGGTTGGCTCCACAAGGGTCGCACCTTCGCGTACGTCGCCACGGGCCATGGCTGCCTCAATCATGTTCAAGCCCACGCGGTCCTTAACGGAACTGCATGGATTGAAAAACTCAAGTTTTACAAGGATTTCTGCGTTGGAAACGCCGTCTACTTGGTTCACGCGATTAAGGCGCACAAGTGGTGTGCGGCCCACAAGGTCGGTCATATTGTTGGCTATATTCATAGGGATATCCTTTTTGTTTAGGTGAGGCATTTTGATGGTAGCATGCTTGGTTGAGGCATGCTTGATGATGGTATGGTACACAAAGACTTTTTATTGGGCAAATTGTTATTGCGTTGGTGGTGAGGGTGGAGTGAGGGGAAGGGCGGCGTGGTTTGACACTTTAATGTTTCCGCTGGTGAAAATATTAAAAATACTGTAATTATAATAAGATAGATATGAATATTGCCTGTGTTGCCATGCTGTATGTCTGTATTCGAGATTAGTCTAGACGCTGTAAGGGACAATCCAAACAAATATATTCCATAAAAAAGCCTTTTCATTACATTGTATATTCCCTATACTACGCCCACTTTTTATGTGGCGTGCTGGGTATCTCTGCAAACTGCTTCTTTTGCTTTCTGGCATTCGTTGGACTCATATTTTACTACGGTTACATATGTCTATATATGTGCCCTTCATAAAACACTTCGTCCGCCTCGCCAAAAAAGCAAAATAATCGAGTTTGCAAACATATCCTATCATCATTATGGCTATATAATACCAAGGAGAAAGATTTATGCGTCGTTTTGCAGTATTGTGTTCTTTGACTTTGGCCCTTTGCCTTGCAGCAGTACCAGCTTTTGCAGTGCAGAAACAATTGCCCAACGACATCACCCTTGACCAAGCGCAGTCCATTTTAAAGGCAGCTCTTGTGAAAGCTGAAGAAATCAATGTGCCCATGAATATCGCCATCGTTGACGCTGGTGGTAATCTTAAAGCCTTCTATCATATGGATAATGCGTTCCTTGGTAGTATTGATATTTCCATTAAAAAGGCTGTAACCGCACGTAAATTCAATATGCCAACAGCAGTACTCGGGACTGTCTCTCAACCAGGCCAGGAGCTCTATGGCATTGAAGTTACTAATGATGGCCTTGTTATCTTTGGTGGCGGTGAATTGCTCATCAAAGACGATATGATTATTGGTGCCATTGGCGTCTCTGGTGGTTCCGTTGCTGAAGATACCAGCGTTGCTCAAGCTGGGGCTGCTGTCCTTAAATAGATTGAAATCTATAGTATATTTTAGGGAGGAAGAGATGCTCTTTCTCCCTTTTTGTTTCATCATCCTTGTAGGGTGTGCCTTTCCTCTTCTTGCCTTTTGCCTTCCCTCTTCTCCCCCCCCACGCCTGTCCTCACAGTACCTTGTAAGGTCTATTTTCATTTGCTTATACGGAAGGTGGCTACAATGGCGACAATGGCTGTATTTATATAACTATGTGTAATAATTAGTGTATTTTTTGTGAACGTGGCTATAGCTTTTGCTACTGTAGCACTTGTACTCTTAAATCATATTTCAATATATGTGCTTGCGACATTTGCGATATGTGCAACATCGTGCAAAATCATTGAAATACTTTGTGTTTTTCTTAAATGCCGCGTGACATGATTTTCGATGCTTGTGACGTTTAACGCAGAACCATATGCACATGGGCCTCCCTCAATGTGAAAAAAATATTGGACTAAAATAATCCAATATTTTTTCCTTCTCACCCCTTCCCCAAACGCTGTACGTGCTTATATGGTACATATGCGAACTCGCACTATATAGGATACACACGCGCATTTGCGGCGATATATGCACGTGCATTTGCGACGATATATACACGCGCATTTGCGACGATACATTTACGCGCTTTCGCACTTTTATACGACACACTCATGATAGGAGTTTCATCATGTGGGAATATACTGATACAGTCCGTGAACATTTCTTGAATCCGCGCAACGTAGGCGCACTGGAAAACGCCAATGCCATTGGTGAGGTCGGGAGCCTTGCTTGTGGCGACGCGCTGAAGCTGTACTTGCACATCGACGACAACGACGTCATTACAGCGGCTACCTTCCAAACCTTTGGCTGTGCTAGTGCCATTGCGTCGAGCTCGGTGCTGACAGAGCTCATCAAAGGCCTCACCGTGGAAGACGCGCTCAAGGTCACCAATAAAGAAATTGCCGAGAACCTTGGCGGTCTGCCCAAAGAAAAGATGCACTGCTCCGTCATGGGCCAAGAAGCTCTCGAGGCTGCCATCCGCAATTGGCGTGGCCTTGCACCCTTGGAACACGATGAAGAGGGTAAGCTCATCTGTAAGTGCTTCGGTATTACGGACAATCAAATCATTCATGCCATACGTGAAAATGGGTTACGCACCGTGGAAGAGGTGACCAATTTCACCAAAGCTGGCGGCGCATGCGGCGATTGCCTTGAGCTTATCGGCGACATCGTGAAGCTCGAATTGTCGGCTATCGGCAATGATGGCAAGCCTTTGCAAGAGCTCGCGCCCTTCGCACCAGCAAAGCCATGCACCGTATCCCCCAAGCCTCGCCTCACCAACATGCAGCGTATGAAGGCTGTGACCGAGGTCATGGACACCGTCATCCGTCCATCGCTCCAGAAGGACGGTGGTGATATTGAGCTTGTGGACATCGACGGTACCACCGTCTATGTGACTCTACAAGGTGCATGCCAAGGCTGCCCATCGAGCCAAAAAACTCTTGTGGACTTTGTGCAAGCCACCCTCCGCAAGGACGTTGACGACGCCATTGTGGTTCAAAAAGCCTAAGGAAATCAGCATGAAAACCATCTATCTCGACAATAACGCCACCACAGCTGTAGATCCTGTGGTGCTCGAAACCATGTTGCCTTTCCTGTCCGAATTCTATGGCAACCCATCCAGCATGCACCATTTTGGTGGCCAAGTTGGCAAGCACGTCACCAAGGCTCGTGAGCAGGTGGCTGCTTGTCTCAACGCTTTGCCCGAGGAAATTACCTTCACTTCGTGCGGCACCGAAAGCGACAGCACGGCTATCCTCGCAGCGCTCGAAGCCCAACCAGCCAAGCACCACGTTATCACGACTAAAGTCGAGCACTCGGCCATCATCGCGCTTGGCCAGCATCTAGAGCGCAAGGGTTACGACGTGACCTATCTCGACGTGGACGAAAAGGGCCAGCTTACCGCAGACCAAGTGGAAGCTGCTATCCGTCCCGACACGGCCATCATCTCCATCATGTACGCCAACAACGAGACAGGCACTATTTTCCCCATCGCGGAAATTGGCCACGTTGCACGCAAGCACAACATTCCGTTCCACGTGGACGCCGTCCAAGCTGTGGGTAAAATTGCCATTGATACCAAAACTTTACCCGTTGACTATATCGCGCTCTCTGGTCACAAGCTCCACGCACCTAAGGGTGTTGGTGCGCTCTACGTGCGTCACGGTGCCCCTTTCCGTCCGCTCCTTCGTGGTGGGCATCAAGAGCGTGGCCGTCGTGCTGGCACGGAAAACGTGGCAAGCATCATCGCGCTCGGCAAAGCCTGTGAGCTCGCAAGCCAGCATATGGCGGCCGAAAACACTGTCGTCCGTGCGCTCCGCGACAAGCTCGAGTCTGGTCTTCTCGCCGCCATTCCTGATTGTAAAATCAATGGCGACATTGCAAACCGTCTGCCCAACACGCTAAACATCGCGTTCAAGTACATCGAGGGTGAGTCCATTTTGCTCATGCTCGACCAGCATGGCATCTGCGCCAGCTCTGGTTCCGCCTGTACTTCCGGCAGCCTCGAGCCCTCCCACGTGCTCATGGCCATGGGTGTTCCGTTCTCCTACGCCCACGGGTCCATCCGCTTCTCCTTGTCCCGCTTCACCACCGAAGACGATATCAACACCGTACTCCACCACCTCCCTATCATCATCCAACGTCTGCGCGATATGTCGCCATTCAGGCACGGCGCTGAGATGGAATAGTGTGTGTTTTTTAAATTGACTAGGTAAGACGAGCTTGGGGGATGAAGGAAACTTTTTGAAGAAAGTCTCCTTCCTCCCCCTCTCTCATCTCTACACATCACCTAGCAGCAATGCCCCTTTCTCCCAAATTTCCCCTTCCCATGCACCTGCAGAAATGCCCCCTTTCTCCCCACTTTCCCCCCCAAAAAAAAAATCAGCAGAAGTGCCCTCCCTTTTCCCAACTCTTTCCTTCTCCAATCCAATCAGTAGGGACGTCTATCAATATAGGTGCCTTCCCCCCCCCTAATAATGCACCTTGTAGGGACTCTCAACCAATCCAATCGACTGGGCAATCAACGCCACCGAACCACGCGTCATCTTTCCTATATGGGTACATCTTCTTTCTTGCCCCAGACCTTCCCCAACAAAAAAACTCCCCCCATGCGCCGAAAATCGGCATACGGAGGGAGAGTTACCATCGCAAATAAAAGTCTTTGAAAGAGGGAGGGGGTCTGGGG
>JAWXUA010000116.1:0-9622 GCA_044433065.1 Pseudomonadota bacterium | reverse complement strand
GGGGTCTGGGGGTAGGGAAGACTTTCTTCAGAAAGTTTTCCCTTCCCCCAGCATATTTAAAAAAAATAACCTATTTATGCTCGGGCATCATGGGTTCGTGCTGATCGAGGTTATAGAGACCTTTGAGCACGAAGGGGAGCTTGTAGTTTTGGGCACGTTCGAAGTGGACGAAGCCCATAGCTTTTCCTTCTGGGAGGGATGCGAGGGGACGCACACCGAGGGGCACTGGGAGTTCGAGGGGACAGGCGTCGATGGCTTCGATGGAGGCTGCGTAACGTTTGGATACGTAGTCGATGACCATGTCACGTTCGGCTTCGGTGAAGGATTCGAGGATGGAGCGGAGAGCGTCGTCTGGGTTGGCGTTTTTGATGACTTCTGGCTCAACTTCATCGAAGATGGCGTCGCCAGCTTGGGGAGCTGCTGCAACGAGGGGCAGGGCGCGGAGCTTGGCGAGGATGGCTTCATCGGAACCCATGATAAAACGGGCTACGGGATTGGCCTTAAAAAGCAGAAGTTCAACTTGACGGCGACCTTTGAAGGTCTTGATGGTCAGAGCGATGACGTGGCGCACGTAGGCGTGGGCTTGCTCTTCTGGGGTGCGTGCATCGACACAAGGAATGGCAATGGCGTCTGCTGCTGCGGGAACGATTTGAATGTCCATTTTTCTCTCCATGATAAGCATCTGTATGATAAGCATCTGTAAAAAATAAAGAAGTGCGCGGACGCAATGCTGTTGGGAGTGAGCTTGGTGCGCAACAAAAATATTCCAAAATGAGTGGCGTGGGCTAGGGTGTGTTTTCAAGCTCGATTATTTTGTTTTCTGGCGAGGCGGACGAAGTATTTTACGAAGGGCGCGTATAGAGACATACGTAACCGTAGTAAAATACGAGTTCACCCTAGTCGAACAGGCGTCAGAAAGCAAAAGAAGCAGTTTGCAGACATACACTAGGAAAGAGGCAAGGAGACAGGATGCATTGTTGGGGAGAAAGCAATCACGTATCCATGCATAAATCAGCTAGCCAACGCGAGCAATATAAAGCATATTGCGGAGATAGAAAAGAGGCAAAGCCGGTAGCTGAAAAAAATAATGTGGGCGCTCATGAATAAGGCTGAGCATGTGAATTTATTGCATGAGCGTTCTTGATAGAGATGGTATTATGACAGAAAATACTTTTCGATTAAAAACAGCGTTTACGCCTACTGGGGACCAACCTGAAGCCATTAAACATTTGGTTTCTAATGTGGAACTTGGCGTAAAAGACCAGATATTATTAGGTGTTACGGGCTCTGGTAAGACTTTTAGCATGGCTAATACTATTGCGCAGTGCAATAGACCTGCGCTTATTATGGCCCCTAATAAGACCTTGGCTGCGCAACTGTATAATGAGTTTCGTGGACTGTTTCCTGATAATGCTGTTGAGTATTTTGTAAGTTACTATGATTATTATCAGCCAGAAGCCTATGTACCTGCTTCTGATACGTATATTGAAAAAGACTCTTCTATTAATGATAATATCGATAAATTACGCCACGCGGCGACTCATGCATTGCTGACAAGGCGCGATGTTATTATCATTGCCTCTGTTTCGTGTATTTATGGTCTTGGTTCACCAGAATACTATGCACGTTTGGTTATTCCTGTGGAAATCGGACAGCATTTTTCCATGGATGCTATTATTACACGGCTTATTGAAGTGCAATATGAACGCAATGACTATGATTTTCACCGTGGTACATTTAGAGTGCGCGGCGATGTTTTGGAAATTATTCCAGCGTATCATCATGAACGGGCTTTACGCATTGAATTTTTTGGTGATGACATTGACGGGATTAGCGAAATTGATCCTTTGACAGGCGAAGTGCTTGGGAAGATTGGTAAGACGGTTATTTTCCCTGCAAGCCACTATGTGTCGGATAGGGAGAATTTGAACCGTGCTGTGGGCGATATCCGCGAGGAATTGCGCTTGCAGTTGGAAAAGTATGAGTCGACAAAGCGGCTTGTGGAAGCGCAAAGGCTTGAGCAGCGCACGATGCTTGACCTTGAAATGATGGAAGAGCTTGGCTATTGCAACGGCATTGAAAACTATTCACGCCATCTGGATAACCGTAAAGAAGGCGATCCACCTTCGTGCTTGCTCGATTATTTTCCCGATGATTTTCTGCTGTTTATGGATGAGTCACATATTTCTGTGCCGCAAGTTGGGGCCATGTATAAGGGCGACAGATCGCGCAAGACAACTTTGGTTGATTTTGGTTTCCGCTTGCCGTCGGCTTTGGATAATAGACCGCTGGAATTTAGCGAGTTTCTGCAGCGTGTTGGCCAAACTATTTATGTTTCGGCAACACCTGGGAAGTGGGAGCTTGATAGGTCGCAAGGCATTGTGGCTGAGCAGATTATCAGGCCTACGGGCTTGCTTGATCCCATAGTCGAAGTGCGGCCAAGCAAGGGCCAAATGGATGACTTGGTAGCAGAGTGCCGCGCTAGGGCTGCGCGTGAGGAGCGGGTTTTGATTACCACGCTGACCAAGCGCATGTCTGAGGACTTGACGGAATATTTGGGCAATATGGGCATTGCCGTGCGCTATTTACACTCGGACATTGATACTATGGAGCGTATGGCTATTATTCAGGCTTTGCGGCGTAAAGAGTTTGATGTGCTTGTGGGCATCAATCTTTTACGAGAAGGTCTTGATATTCCAGAAGTTTCTTTAGTTGCCATTTTGGATGCGGACAAAGAAGGCTTTTTGCGCTCTGTTGGTTCGCTCATCCAGACTTTTGGCCGTGCTGCGCGTAATGCTGATGGCCGCGTTATTTTGTACGCTGATACGGTGACGGGCTCTATGAAGATTGCCATGAATGAGACAGCACGTCGCCGTGAAAAGCAAGAGGCGTGGAATACTGAGCATGGTGTTGTACCAAGCACCATTCGCAAGGCTGTGGATACGGCTTTTGACACTTTGTATAGTGCTAGTGGTGATAAGGGTGGCAAGGGTAGAGGTCGTGGACGCGGTAAGAACGGACAGGGCGGACAGAATGGGCAAGGCATTCAAGAGCCAGCAAGCAGCGCGAACCTTTTTTCCAATGGTGTAGCCTCAGAAGTGCTTGCAAAATATGGAAATTCTCCGCAAGATATGAACCGCGCTTTGCAAAAGCTTGAACGCGAAATGCGCGAGGCTGCCAAAGAGTTGGAATTTGAACGCGCGGCCCAATTGCGCGATACCATCAAAGCCTTACGAGAACGAATGCTAGAGGTACAATAGCATGGCCATAAAGCAAAAACCGTCACTATTTAAAGGTCTTATGCGGTTGCAGGACCGTTTTGGTTCACTGTGGCCGCTGGTCATCAGTCAAGTGACGGGTCTTGCTATTTTTCTTGCAGGCACCATTGGTTATATGGAAATTGAAGGCTGGACCATGTGGGACAGCTTTTATATGGTGGTTATTACCTTGGCCACTGTGGGCTATGGCGAAGTGCACCCTTTATCAGAACAAGGCCGTATTCTGACGGCAATGCTTATTTTTGCTGGCGTCGGTAATTTTGCCTTTATTTTTGGTGCTTTCTCACAATTATTGGTGGATGGAAATATCCATAAATTTCTGAGGAGACGTAGGGTGTTTAAACAAATTGATGTCATGCGTGGGCATACCGTTGTTTGCGGCTATGGTCGCATTGGTTCCGTTGTTGTGGATGAATTTGTTAATGCTGGCATTGAAGTTGTGGTCATTGAGCAGAACCCTAAGCTTGTGGAAGAGCTTGAAATCGAAGGTATTCCACATCTTGCTGGGGATGCAACGGACGATGCAATCTTAAATAAAGCTGGCCTTGCGCATGCAAAATCGTTGGTTGCTGCCTTGGCAAGCGATGCCGATAATGTGTACATTGCTTTGAGTGCCAACCAGATTAATCCTGATATGAATATTATAGCGCGGGCTAGTGCTCCGTGTTATGTAAGCAAGCTGAAACTGGCTGGGGCTGATCGTGTTTTCCTGCCACATCATGCTGGTGGCATGCACATGGCCAATGCCATCATCAGGCCAACAGTTACCAGTGTCATGGAGCTTGTGAATAGCCGTTCTGAGATGACTTTTCAGATTGAAGAATGGACTGTGAGCGCAGAGTCTGAATTGGTTGGCAAAAAGCTCATGGATACTGGTATACGCCAGCGTTTTGACCTTATTGTTTTGGGTATCAAGAAGAGTGATGCCACCATTTTGATGAATCCTGCTCCTGACAGTGTTATCCATGCAGGCGATACACTTATTGCTGTTGGCTTTCCTGAAGGCTTTAGAAGATTTGAAGAAATTGTTTAAGTATGGAAAATAATTTTATATGAATATGCCTCAAGTTCCCAATGATATCACTGAACGCGTACACTTTTTACGCGCTGAACTTTCACGCCATAACAAAGCCTATTATACCGATGATGCGCCACTCATTAGTGACGCTGAATATGATGCATTATATCATGAGCTTAAAGCTCTTGAAACAGAATGGCCAGCCCTATTTGATGCAACATCGCCTACTAATCGCGTTGGCGGTGAGGTTGTGGATAGCCTTGAAAAACAGGCCCATACCACGCAAATGTATAGCCTTGATAATGCCTTTATTAAGGAAGATTGGCAGGGCTTTATACAGCGTATGCATAACCTTGAGCCAGAGCTTGCCAAGACGCCACAAGCCTTTTGGTGTGATCCTAAAATGGATGGCCTTGCCCTTGAAGTCATCTATGAAAATGGCCGATTTACTGCAGCTTTGACGCGTGGTGATGGAATTATTGGCGAGCTTGTGACCGTGGCCATGCGGACAGTGCGTAACCTACCTTTGGAATTGCATCACGACGGAAAAACGCCTCTCCCCACACGGCTGGAGGTGCGCGGCGAAGTGGTCATTTCTCGCGAAGATTTTGCTAAGTTCAACGCAAGCCAAGCTGCTAAGGGTGAAAAGCTTTTTGCTAATCCACGTAATGCCGCAGCAGGCTCTGTGCGTCAGCTTGACTCTAAGATTACAGCTGGTCGTCCTTTGCGCTTCCTCGCTTATGGCATTGGTAGCGTTGAAGGTTATGAGCCAAAGCTCTATAGCGAACTCATGGCACAATTGCGTGCTTGGGGCTTTGATACGCCGCCGCAAGGTCAACGTTGTGCAAGTTCCGAAGATGTATGGTCTTTTTATGAGAGTATCGGTGATCATCGGCATAAACTTCCCATTGATATCGATGGCGTTGTGGCAAAGCTTGATGATATGGAAGCCGCCGCTGCTCTTGGCTATACGGCGCGAGCTCCGCGTTGGGCATTGGCTATTAAATTTCCTGCTGAGCAAGTGCAGACGCGCCTTGACGCCATTGAGGTGCAAGTGGGGCGCACAGGGGTGCTTACACCTGTAGCCATGCTAGAACCTGTGGCGGTGGGCGGTGTTGTGGTGTCGCGTGCCACCTTGCATAATGAAGACGAAATCCGCGCTAAAGGCCTCATGCTTGGGGATACGGTCATCGTCCAACGGGCTGGGGATGTTATTCCCGAAGTTGTTCGCCCTGTCATTGAAGCTCGTACGGGTGATGAGCGTCCGTTCACCTTCCCATCAACATGCCCAGCTTGCGGCAGTGAGGCTAAGCGGCTCAACGGCGAGGTGGCGTGGCGGTGCGTGAATATGTCGTGCCCTGCTGTTGTCTTGCAATCCATCAGCCACTTTGTATCCAGTGCTGGCCTTGATATTAAGGGTGTTGGTCAACGGGTGGTAGAGACTCTTGTGCAAAAAGGTCGCGTTACATCGCCTGTGGACCTGTTCACCATTACGCGTCATGAGCTTTTGAGCATGGAGCGCATGGGCCCTAAATCTGCCTCGAACTTTGTGGATGCTTTGAGCGCGGCCAAGACTGAAGCAACGTTAGCACGCTTCATCGCGGCTCTTGGCATTCGGCTTGTAGGTGAGCAGACGGCAAAGACCCTTGCTAAGGCCTACGCTGATCTTGACGAGCTTTCCAAGGCATCACAAGATGCACTGCAAGAGCTTTCCGATATCGGGCCAGAGGTTGCGGCGTCTATTCATAATTTCTTTGCCAATGCCGATAACCATCGTATGCTCGAAGACTTCCGTGCTATGGGCCTTTGGCCTGTGCGTCTTGAGAGTGCTGCGATGGATGATTTTACGTATACACCGTTTGCAAGCAAAACCATGCTCTTTACGGGGACACTTTCTGTGCCACGCTCGGAAGCGCAGAAACTTGCTGAGGCTGCTGGGGCTAGCCTTGTGTCGAGCATTTCCAAAAAGCTTGGCTATCTTGTGGTTGGTGAGGCGGCAGGTTCTAAGCTGGATAAGGCAAAAAAGCTTGGCGTTGCGGTGCTGACGGAAGCAGAATTTTTTACCATGCTTGAGGGAAATGGTGCAGAGAGTGGAGGGGAGAATGCAAAGCCTGAAGGGGAAAGTTCAGACAATGCTGGACCTTCAGACATATCTGCATTAGACCAAAAGACAGAAGTTTTTGTTGCTGAAGAGCCAGAAGTACGCGACCCAAAAGCTTCTAAAAAGAAAAAAGCACAGGCACAATCTGACCAATATTCTTTGTTTGGATAGCATGTAGAAAAATATTGGAAGAAGTGTTCTTCGATTTACGCGCAAGGGACATACCTTATTCATCTTCTTTCAAGACTGACATTAAAAAATATACATCTCCACGGAGCATATAATGAGCACACCAATTATAGTTATGGGCGCGACGGGCCGCATGGGCACGACTATTGCGCATTTAGTAGAAGAGGCGGCGGATTTGACGCTTGCGGCAGTACATACGGTTGCTGAGCAGGAGGCTAAGCTAGCCATGTACGATTGCTTTGGTGGTAGTGATGTTGCAGCTGTTTTTGCATCAGTGCAAAATGCTGTTATTATTGACTTTACAGCACCAGACGCCAGCGTAAATCATGCACATCTTGCAGCGCAGTATGGTCACGCTTTGGTCATTGGCACCACGGGCTTTAGCGATGAGCAGAAGGCTGAGCTTGAGGAAATAGCCAAGACAACGCCGCTTTTCTGGTCACCAAATATGAGCGTTGGCGTCAATGTTTTGCTCAAGGTTCTGCCAGAATTGGTACGCCTTTTGGGTGAGGATTATGACCTTGAGATGGTGGAATTGCACCACAATAAAAAGAAGGACTCCCCAAGCGGTACAGCGTTGCGCCTTGCTGAATGCCTTGCTGAAGCGCGTGACTGGAGCTTACCAGAGGTTGCTTGCTATCACCGTGAAGGGATTATTGGCGAGCGTCCTAAGAAGGAAATTGGCGTGCAGACCATCCGCGGCGGCGACGTTGTGGGTGTGCATACTGTTTTCTGCATGGGACCTGGTGAGCGCATCGAAGTGACGCACCAAGCCCATTCCCGTGAAAATTTTGCCAATGGTGCCATCCGCGCCGCCAAGTGGCTTGCCAAGAAAGAGCCACATCACCTCTATTCTATGTTGGATATTTTGTAAGGTGAAAATCGCACTTCTTCAAATCAATACCGTTGCCGGTGATTTGGTCGGCAATAGTGTGCGTATTGCTAATGCTGTGCGCAAGGCTGCGGCCCAAGGGGCTGAGCTTTGCGTGACGCCTGAGCTTGCGCTTTGTGGCTATCCTCCGCGTGACTTGCTGTTGCGCGAAGATTTCTTGCCTGCGTGCCGCACAGCTTTGGAACAATTGTCACTGGAACTTGCGGATGCGCCACCAGTGCTTGTGGGTGCGCCCATTGCCAATCCGTCGCCCGTCGGCAATCCTGTACACAACTGTGTCGTGCTTTTGCAGAACGGCAAGGCGCGTGTTGCGACGCGTAAAGTGCTGTTGCCAAACTACGACGTGTTTGACGAACGACGCTATTTTGAGTCGGGCGTTGGTTGCGGTGTGGTGACCATTAATGGTTGGCGGCTTGGTGTGTCCGTATGCGAAGACGTTTGGAATGATAAGACTTTTTGGCAAGAGCATCGACATTATGAGAATGACCCCTTGGTTGAGCTCATGGCTGGTGGCACGGACGCCCTCATCAATTTGTCAGCCTCGCCATTTTCTCTTGGCAAGCAGGTTGTGCGTGAGCGTATGCTTGCACGGGTTGCCCAGCGGTACCGTGCTTCCGTTCTCTATGCCAACCAAGTTGGTGGCAACGATGACCTTGTCTTTGCTGGCAAGAGCATTGCTTTTGATGCCACAGGAACGCTTATTGCTCGCGGTAAGGCTTTCGAAGAAGATGTCGTGCTTGTGGATATTGCCCAAGGTACTGGTATCATTGAGCCTAATCCTGAAGCTCCAGAAGAGCAAGTCTGGCAAGCCCTTGTGCTCGGCACCAAAGATTATGTGCGCAAGTGCGGATTTAAGGGCGCTGTGCTTGGCCTTTCGGGTGGCATAGACTCAGCTCTTGTGGCGGCGGTGGCCTGTGAGGCTTTGGGAAATCATGCGGTAACAGGTGTTTTGATGCCGTCACCGTATTCAAGCCAAGGGAGCCTTGATGATGCCCTAGCCCTTGCCCAAAATCTCAACATGCATACTCACACTGTAGCCATTGCGCCGCTCATGCAGAGCTTTGGTGATGTGCTGGCCACGCCTTTTTCTGAGGGTAAGGATTTCTTAGAGCACGCGTCGAGCCCTGAAAAGACGCATTGCCCAGACAAGACGTGCTTGCCAGAAAAGACGTATTCTCTTGATACTATCGGTATTACAGAAGAAAATCTTCAGTCGCGTATTCGTGGTAATCTGCTTATGGCCTTTTCTAATAAGTTCGGTCGTCTGCTTTTAACCACGGGCAATAAGTCTGAAATTTCCGTTGGGTATTGCACGATTTACGGTGACATGGCTGGAGCCTTAGGCGTCATTGCCGACGTATCCAAGACTATGGTGTTCAGGGTTTGTCGTTGGCTTAACGAGAGCCGTGGTCGTGAGCTTATTCCCACAGCCATCATAGAGAAAGCACCGTCTGCAGAGTTGCGTCCAGATCAGAAAGACAGCGATTCTTTACCAGATTACGATACCCTTGATGCCATTCTTGAGCGTCTTGTGGAGTTGCGCCATGCACCGTCGGCTATTATTGCTGAAGGCTTTGATGCTGATGTGGTGAAGCGTGTTGAGGCTTTGCTTGTGCGCTCTGAGTTCAAGCGTCGCCAAGCCGCAACGGGTATTCGTGTCACTGAGCGTGCTTTTGGCACTGGTTGGCGCATGCCCGTGGCGTGCAAGCTGACTATGCCTGAGTAGGTATGGTGAGGTTTGGGGGAAATATAGGGGAGGAATAAAACTTTCTTTTCTTTGCCGACCTCAAGCAAAATGCATTTTTTCCGCGTTAGCGGCGTTAAAAAAGGCGTTTTGAGAGCACGTACTTGACTACGTTTACTCTCAAAACGCCCTTTTTGCCTTGCTAGCACGAAAAATCTGAGAATTTTATTCGCCTTCAGCAAAGCAACCCTCTAGCGTTTTTGTGCACGCTCCGCGCTTCAAAAAAGCTTTCCAAGGTAGAAAGACTGAAGAGATGTAGGAAATAAAAGATATTTTTAAAAAAACAACAAAAGAAATAACAAAAAAACAACAAAAAAAACTCTCTCCATGTGGCCATAAATAGCCGCACGAAGAGACGTACTCCATCCACAAATAAAAAGTTTAGAAAGGGGATGGGGGT
>JAWXUA010000115.1:0-9820 GCA_044433065.1 Pseudomonadota bacterium | reverse complement strand
CCCGTGGTGGAACCAGCTACGCTAACCGTACCTGCGCCTTCACCAATGCTCACGGTGTCCGTCTCAACGTTGTCAATTCCAACGGCGCTTGCATTATCGCCAATGGAGATGGAGCCAATGGTAGAGGCTGTTTCGCCCGTAGCTTCAATGGTGACAGCATCGAAATTATTGCCAGTTTCAAGCGCGCCAGTCACGTTGGTATCAGTCAAGGTCACGCTTGTATTTTCTACATCGCTATCGGCCGCACCAACGGTCATGTCGTCGCTTATGGTGGAGCCTGTGAAGATTACCGTAGTCGCACCTTCAGCAATGGAAACGGTATCCGCGCTCGTATTATCAACGCTTACAGTTTCAGCATTAGCACCAATGGAGACGCCGCTTACTTCAGAATCTGTCAGCTCAACACTTGTCGCTTTATCGCCAATGGTAACGTCGCCCGTGGTGGAACCAGCTACGCTAACCGTACCTGCGCCTTCACCAATGCTCACGGTGTCCGTCTCAACGTTGTCAATTCCAACGGCGCTTGCATTATCGCCAATGGAGATGGAGCCAATGGCAGAGGCTGTTTCGCCCGTAGCTTCAATGGTGACAGCATCGAAATTATTACCAGTTTCAAGCGCGCCAGTTACGTCGGTATTAGCCAAGGTCACGCTTGTATCAGCATTAGCATTAGCCGCACCAACGGTCATGTCGTCGCTTATGGTGGAGCCTGTGAAGATTACCGTAGTCGCACCTTCAGCAATGGAAACAGTATCCGCGCTAGTATTATCGACGTTTACAGTCTCAGCATTCGCACCAATAATAACATCATTGGTCACAGTGGAGCCTGTCAGCTCAACACTTGTCGCATTAGCACCAACGGTCATGTCGCCGCTTATGGTGGAACCAGCTACGCTAACCGTACCTGCGCCATCACCAATGGTAAGGCTATCCGTTACAGAGCTAGTATTCAACACAACACTTGCCGCATTATTGCCAACAGCCACGCTCTCAATAATGGCGTTGCTCAGCTCCACAATATCACCAGAGCCGTCTGTGGTCAGCGTACCAATAGTGGAACTTGTGCCTTCTATGGCGTCGCCGTTCTCGTCAGTATTGGCCATAACAGTATTGCTGCCCGTACCCATATCAATACTTTCGACAGAGCCGCCAGTCATAGTAACACTATCGTCGCCCTCGCCCGTGATAAGAGTAGTAACGTTTGCATTGTTCAGCGTAATCGTGTCATCATCGCTTGTGGCTGTGTCGTTTTCACCATCAAGCTTAGAGCTATTGATGGTGTCAACAGTGCTATTGCTGATGATGATGGTATCATCGCCACCACGAGCATTGATGAGGGACAAATCTGTATTGGTCACAGTAATGGTATCATTGCCATAACCGCTTTGGATTTCGGTTGTGGCTTCAGAACCATCAGTAGGATTGACCTGCATATTGGCAATGATCGTCGTGCCATCACTTGCTGACAGGCTACCTACACCATCAACAAATTCCCAAACAAGGTCAGCAGTCGCTTGTGAGGCGTCAAAGGTCACATCGCCACTACTAATAATGGCATCAACAGAGCCAGAGCCTATAATGTAGACGGTATTCGTGCCGCCGCTAAGGTCCAGACTCGCTAAAGAAGCTTCATCATCAATATAAGCTGTGTCATCCATGTCACCTGTGGAGATATTTTCCACATCGGCATAGTTAATCTGGCTACCAATGCCTGTGACTTCGCCATCCGTGTTGGTGATAGTGCCGCTATATTCGACACCATCTATCTCGACCGTCCCTAAGGTAATGGTCTTATCGGCAGTACTATTAGTAATGATGATGGAGTCGTTTTCGCTATCCGTACCAATAACGTTAATAACGGTCGCCTCATCAGTACTTGTCGTAATGGTCGCCGCATCATCAAAGGTAACGGATTGTTCGCTATAGGTTTCCGCATCATTACTTGTATCATCTATGATGGCTACATCATTAATGGCCGCGGCACTTTGCATGCTTGCAAAAGCAGCCATGCGCGTTGAAGTATCCGCTTGTTGAGCCTCTATGACTTCCTCAACAGCATCAGCATATTGTGCGCCGCTTTCAGTCAAGACAACGGTCAATTTGTCCGTAGTAATGATAGACGTGGCATCAAATACTAAGTCGCTACCTTGGATAACCGTTTCTTCGCCAGCGTTTATCCATAAATAACTGGTCGCTTCCTTATTGAGGCGATCAATATTCAGGTCTGTGGCGTCGCCGTTTTCATCAATGCTGTTCAGAACAATGTCACCATAGGCGCGTACCGTCATGGCATCATGCTCTTTAATGTTCAAAGCCTCAGTAGTATAGCCTCCTTCATCATCAAAGATGATGGAGCCAAGGCTACCGTTACTGGATTCCACAACCAGATAGCCATTGATTTCATCGTCAGTAAGGCCAGACGCACTCGCAAGACCAGTTGACGTGATGGTGTAGGTCTCGCTGATACCAGCATAGAAGCCGTGATATGTCGTCGCGTCATCAAAACTATAGCCCGTGTCACTTTGCATAAGGTCGCCATCAGCCTTGACCCGCAATTCACCACCAGCCACAGCGGCAGAGATGGTCATGCTTTGCTCTTCGCTTATGCCAAGGTCTTGTAAGCCTGAACCAATGAGTGCGTAGCCATCAGCATAGACAGCCACCGTGCCGCTTGCGGAGATGTTGAGGTCTTCTGTGCCATAAATGCGGGTAATGGTTTCGCCTGCATCGTTGACATAGGTATAGCGGTCTGTGGCTTCAGAGGACCAAATCCACATTTGTTCTTCAAGGCTCAAGTCCATCAAATTGCTTGGCATGAGCTGTTCGGCTGTGAACTCCATATAGCTATAGCCGCTTGCCGCAAAGGCGGCCGCAGCAGCGTTATCCTCATCAGAGGAAATGAACATATTGAAGGCGCTTGCATAGTATGCCGCGTCGATATCGTCCAAAGTATCCTCAGACGTATCAGATGACTTAGCACCGATATTACCGCCAGCTTGCAAGACAACATTCACGCCCACGATATTCGCTTCTTCTGTGCGCATGGTTGTGGTTGTGCCGTCATAAATATCAAGACCATTGCCTGCCATGAGCTCGTCTTCGGTCCACAAGGAACCTGCAAAGCGTGCTTCAAGCAAGGCTTGTTGTTCTGCTGTTAAGGCCGTGGCCGCGATGGTGTACGCATCGTTATACGCATCAGTGATTAAGCTTGCATCAAAGTCATTGAGGCGCTCTATCATCTCTGCAAAGCTCATCAAGGCTAGCTCATCATCAGTCAACGTGGTGCTATCCAAGGCAGAAAGGGTTTCCGCCGCGGCAAGAATCTCATCAGATGTCCCATAGCTAGCATACATGCTTTCCTGCGAGGTCCAATACTGATGGTATATGCTGGTCAATTGTGCGCATTCAGAGGCAAGCAATTCTGCCTTTTGCTCTTCACCCAAGCCTTCAATGAGAATGCCAAGTTGTTCCCAAACACTGCTCATGCGGTCAACGTCGGCTTGGTCCATTTCTTCAACGGTATTAGCATCGTAGAGCGAACCTGTAGCCGTGACATGGACGTCACCAGTCTTGGAATAAAGCTGATCGATGAAGAGGCTTGCGGTATCATCGCTTGTGTCGGCAACATTGACGTAAACACCGTCCATGGCCGAAACATCAAGCGTTACGCCAGACTTGGTAATATCAAAGAAATCATCTGACGTACCAAAGCCGCTACTGCTTTCAACATTCATGACACTTGCGGAAGCCGAGCCAGCAAGGCCCGTATGCGCTTTAATGTCCAGCGTATCGGCTATGGTGGCGTCAATATTGGCATAAGCACCTGTATCAGCAGTATTATTGAGTATTTCAATATACGCGGAGCTTGCGGAAATGGTCAGCTTTTGACTGTCTATAGACGCCACAACGGTGACACGGCTATGGTCATTGTCTTCGCTTGTGCTTGCAAGACCAATGGTGCCAGACGCTGTTAAGCTAATATCGCCATCTTCCGACGTGATATAGGTATTGGCATCTTGGGTAATATTGCCGCCAGTGGATTCGATAACAATATCACTATTGGCGTCAATGGTGCCGCTCAGACGGATATCTCCAACACTGGTAATGGTGACAGTACCGTCACCCGTTGCCGCATTAAGGCCAATAATCTGGTTGGTATCATACATATACCACGTAATGGTTTGGTTCGTCGTGGTGATTTGCCTATACGCGCTATATTCCGTAATCAACCGAATTTTTTCCTCTTCAACCCAAGTCTGCTCATCGCTATCCAGCTCGATAGTATAGGTCACTACCTTACCAGAGAGCGTACCTTCTTCGAAGTCATACGTGTCAAACCCACCATAGCCATCATTATAAATATAAACTATAATAGATGAAAGACCCTCGCGCTCATACTCTATTCTATCCGAGTAGACAGCACTCGCAATTTCGGCAAGAAGAAAGGACTTTGTAACGTCGATACTTAGCACGTCATAGTCATCAGTAATAAAGCCCGCACCAGAAAGTGGCTCATCCGCCAGAACAATATAACTTTCAAGGTCGAAGTCTTCGATGTCCTTAGCCATGAAGTCCATGCCAAGCCATTCTCTTGTCACATAGACATAGGTTGCGACATTGCCCGTTGTGGTGCCCGTGATATAGCTATAGACGGCTGTGGACTCAGGTTCATACCATCCTGACCATGTACCATCAGTGAAGTCGCCAACCATTTCTGTTCCATTCTCCCAACCAGAATCATAGAACACAATGCGGCCAGTATCTGTGCTACCCGTATTGATTTCACCAACAACGATGGTGGCAGTGCTTTCATTGTTAATGATAATATCAGGATTGGTGTAGACATTGATAAAGCCGCAATCCTCATTGGTATTAATGACTTCACCAACCAAATAAATGGTGCCGCCTGTGGCAAGAATATCATTTAAGGTAAAGGTCTCAGAATCAGCGTCCCATGTATAGCCAATGGTAGCCGTACCATCGGTATTGATGACGGTATTCACAACGGTACTTTCATCGAGCATATCAGTACTATCAAGGTCCAATGTCCACGCTGACACACCAGATTGGATAGTACCGTTGACGTTGATATATTCCGCTTCAATGATAATATCACCAATGGCTTTGAGTGAACCTGCATTCTCTGTCGTAATATTAGCTGGTATACCACCCACATTGTAGAAATCACCATCAGGACGAATGGTAATAGTACCCAGGCTTGTTACACTAAGCGTTGCCGCAAAAACATCGGCCGCAACCGTCAAGTCACCGTTGCTATACATGGTGACTATACCCTTAATATTAGTAATATCATCGGTAACATACAAGGCTGCGCTTGCATTTTGGGTAATGGTAATGCTTGGCGTGGACGTGGTACCTTCAATCTTAGCGCCGCCAGTCTCAATAATAAGTTCAGACAGGCCAGTATAGATATTACCACTTGGGGTGGATTCAATGACCATATCACCCACAGCAAGAGCTTGGCTTGTGTTATTGATAATGGTGATGCTTGCTTCTGTATGCGCCTCAACCTTACCAGTACTTTCAATGGTCACTGTATCAGCATTGAAGGTAATATTGCCTTGTTGCAAGGTAATGCCTTGCACAGACATAATTTCTTGTATGGTGCTTGATTGGAAGGAGAAGACAGTATTGCCCTCGTCGTCGGTGATTTTGGTGCCATAGCCAATATCAACGAGCTGATCTTCCAATGCCGCCATGCTTGCTACTACTTCAGCATAGGCGACGTCGTCGGTGGACAGTTCAGTGGATAAGGTTTGCAAAGCAAGGTATTCATTGACAACACTTGGCAAGGCGCTTGCGTCAATGCTTTCCCAATCAATGCTCACAGTTTCAGAACCAACACCTGTGGCAATATAGGTGAGGTCGTTGAAAATGCTATCCCAATCATAAGACGTGCCCAATTTGATATTAGCAATGGCATAGAGCAAATTGGTTTGTGCAGATAGTTGTGCTGAGGTAAAGCTTGCAACGGACGACGAGGAACCACAAGCATTCCACGTGGTCAAGACCTTAATTTCATCATCCGTCAAGTCTGTACTAAATTCATTTTGTGCCAAAGCATACCAGAAAGCATCTGGCAAATAATTCATTACATCGCTGAATTGCTTAAGGAAAACATAACCATAACCTGGGATAGATACGTTTTCTTCAGTCAAATCATACGCATATAATCTCAGCGAATAAAGACCACTATAGAGTCCACTCATATCATTAAGATAGGAGGAGTATTTCGAAAGTAATGTGTTCTGTTCTGTGGTCAGGGTGCTGGTGACAAAATCCGTAGCTGTATAATACCGCAAGCTTGTGTATGTGGCGTTAATCCATGACGTGTCACTAGGCGCGTCGTTAGTATAGCCCATGAGATAGGAGTAACTACCGTACACATAAGAAACGCCACCACTGGTCTCAAGGAAGACTGTTAAGAAGCATTCAAGCCATACATACTCATCCGTAGAGTTAGCAATGGCATCGAATGAACCTACGCCTTCTATGGCTTCAAAACGTTCCTTAAGTTCGGCAATCGAATTCGAGTATGCGCCTTGCAGTCCAGAATTAAAACTATACTCTTTAAGATTCCAATATAGCTCATAAAAATTACTAAATTCAGAGAAGCTCTCAGGAGTATCATAATCGTTCCAGTTGTCCACATCAAAAATGTAGGCCTCTAAAGCAGTAGTGGTGAGTTGACTGAAAGTGAAAGAGGTACCAGACAATTCAGACATTATAGACTCTAAGTAATCCCAAGCAGATTCAGTCTCGCTCAACTTAAACAAGTCGCTCAATTCAAGTAAGTTGCTCAAGTAGCTGGCAAAGTTGGTGGCTACTGTTGAATCTGCAGAGGCCATTGAATTGGCAATTATCTGCCACATGTCATCAGAAATATCGCTGAAGTCTAAGCTATTGAGAATCTCCGTGACCGTTCCTACAATATCAACACCATCAGTAGTCAGCAGAGTTGATATATCCAAATCATCAATGGCGTCATAATCCCAACCTGCCAACTCTAAGAGAGCAAAGGCTAGCTGTTCATCGGTAGAAAGCCCTGCTGTTGCTGCATATGCTATGAAGTCGGCCGCACTAATGTCACTCAAAGAACCAACTTCTGCTGTAAGGTATTTCAAAAGTGCTGTACTGAACTCAACGGCGCGAGTATCTATATCTTTCTCAGCATCAAAGATGCTTGCGAGGTCTTCATCATTAAAGCCAATGGCATACAAGGCTTCAATGGCCAACTTTGTGGCATTATCATCCGCAAGACTATCCTCATTGTCAGTCCACCATTGCCACGTAAAGGTAGACAAAGTCACTTCAATGACATTGTCCACACCGCTTTCAACAGTGCCAGCAATGGTAATATCTTGACTTATCTCACGCTCACGGTTGGATTTGTCAGTCAGTTGAACCGCGGAATTAATCCAGTTACGCGCTGAAATATAGCTTGATTCACTGGTTGTGCCACGCTGTGCGCCCATTTCAACGGAACCACGCGCTTGTACAGAAGCCCCTGCTTCCACAATGATATCGCTGTCCAAGGTGATATACAAACCACCACCTGCATACGAACCTGGTGCTGTGGTATTGTCATAAATATCGCCTGTTAAGCTGGTATCTACATCACCAATATCACCAGTAATCAACGTCGAGCCACCAAGCAAGCTAAGACCCGAGCTATTGGCCTCTGTCACATTGCCAATGGTTGCCTTGCCTGCAAAGAACATGGCATCGCCCGTGGCATAGGCGCTTGAGCCTTTTTCCATGGTAATAGTGTTGGTGGAGTCTGTATACAAACGAGACATGACAATACCAGTGCTCGCACCACCATAGAGGGACGAGGCTATGGAAACGTCTTGTGCTTCATACGTGCCCACTTCAACTTGGATACCACCAGCAGTGGCGCTGACATCTGTGGTCGTCAATGACGCATTCTCACCAAGGGTGATGTCTGTGGTGAAATCAGAGCTGACAGTGCCACCAATTTCTGTGGCCGAAACAACACCACCAGAATTGAAGGTAAGTACATCTGAAGTGTCAGCACGGTTGAAGGCCGCAACCTGCAAGACGCGGTCCGTATTGGACGTGCTTATGCCTGTTTCATCGGTGACTGTGGTGACAGTGTCCGCACCTGTGGCTGTGAGGCTTGCATTGTCGCCA
Organism: Pseudomonadota bacterium; assembly: GCA_044433065.1. GTDB lineage: Bacteria > Desulfobacterota > Desulfovibrionia > Desulfovibrionales > Desulfovibrionaceae > Nitratidesulfovibrio. The sequence goes on along the minus strand of JAWXUA010000115.1, from coordinate 1,645 downwards.
ATGGTCACAGCGGCATGAAGAATGCTATCCTCAGTAATGCCGCCTGCTGATACCGCAATGGCACCAGCAGCAGTGGCCTTAGTAAGGGAATCACGTATAATATCATTTTCAGCCAAAATGGTCATGGTGTTTGCTGTGAGGCTTGCACCATCAGCAAAGGTCACGTCCGCATCAAGGGTCGTTTCGCCATAGGTGCCAGCACCACCACCGCTTACAAGAGCAACAGAAACACCATTATTATAGCGTGTAATGTCCGCAATATTACTTGATTCGATGGTCGCATCACCATCAACCTTGATAGTGCCTGCAATGGTCACATCCGTGTCGCTGACAATATTTGACGTGACGGTACTTGCCGCAACGGACGTTACAACCGCGCCAGAACCTGCAACGGATTCTTGATCCGTAATAACTTCACCGCGTGCCAAGACATCGAGATCGTCAACAATGTTGATGATGCCGCCTGCACTCACTTGGACATCTGTTTCGCTGTCCGCATCCAAAACAGAGAGTGTGGCACCAAGACCACTATGACCACCTATGCCAATGCCCATGGCATCAGATTGCATGGTCGTTGTATTTTCTGCATGCACAGTCAGCGACTTCAATATGGCATCTGTGTTTTCTTTTGTGGAGAAATGAGCCGAGGCACTCGCCGTGGACACAGCTGTAGAAAGCGCACCTGCCGCGCCAACGGCCACACCAGTACCAAGAGCAAAGGCTTCTGCGCGCACGCTTGGGCCACCGTCCAAGTCCTCAATGACAGCCTTCACGCTGACATCTGGATAGCCCACATTGGTGGCGGTATCTGTGGTAAAGGTGAGGTCTGTGGCGTTGGCCGTAACCTCAGTCTTTGATGTTGCTGAAGCGATAGCAATGCCAACACCTGCCAGCATGGAAACAGCAGGGGCAATGGAAATGGCTGTGGCTTTATTGCGTGCTGTGGCAAGGACAGACAAGGATGCCACCGTGGCTATGGTGGAATCTGTCACAGCGGCGTTGACTATGCCGCCAATGGTGGATGTGGCAATGGTAGCAGAACCTGCTAAAATACCCGCAGAACCTGCCAAGGCAAAGGAATAGGAATCCCACTCGCCAAGGGCTTCAATGCTATTGGCTCCGCCACTCAGCGTGGAACCAGTCACAGTGGCTGAAACGTTGCCGCTAATATCCGCAATGGACATCATAAGACCTGCGGAATAACCACCAACGGCAATACCAATGGCACGTTGGGTCAAGACAGCTTCGTTTTCTGCCAAGACGGTCATGGATTTAGTGGTGGTGATTTCAGAATCGTCCACCGAGGCCACAACGTCACCCTTAATAATGGAAACAGCAGTGCCGGCCGACATGGCATAAAGAGCACCGGCAACTTGCAGAACAAGATTATCTAAGGTGCTTTCATCCAAGGCCTGAACCAAGACAGTGTCCGCTGTGATAATGCAATTCTCAACACTTGCCGTGGTTTCGCCCGACATATAGTTCAGCACAAAAGCACCACTAAAGGCGCCTGCAAGACCAAACGACACACCAAGGGCAAGGCCGAAAATGGTGTTATCACGCAAGGCGGAGAGGTATACATCTTGTGCCGTGATGGTGTAATCACTCATGCTTGCCGTGGCAGAACCAGTCAGCACATTGGAGA
>JAWXUA010000114.1:0-9881 GCA_044433065.1 Pseudomonadota bacterium | reverse complement strand
GACCCCCTCCCTCTTTCAAAGACTTTTAATTGCGATGGTAGTCCTCCCTTCGTGTGTCGTTCGCGGCGCATGGGGGGAGGCTTTTTTGTGGTGGGGGGGGTGCCCCAAGATAGAGGGAATATCCATATGGGAAAGATAAAGCGTGGTTCGGTGGCTTCGATTGCTCAGCTTATTATATTGATGGAGAGTCTCTGCAAGGTAGATTAGGTAGGGAGAGAAGAGTGGGGAGAAGGAGGGGAGGAAAGGCAGACTCCCTCCGTCATTGGTCTAGAAGTCGTAAGACTCGCTGCGCTCGCCTAACGTCTTCTACGACAATGCCACCTCCCTCAAGAGGGAGGCTTAAGAGCCTAACGGCATCACTTGTTTCTTATTACATCATATTTTTGACGCGTAATTTTGCCTAGTGTGCCTTGCCTACCATACGAGGTGCGAGACTCTTAAAGCCTCCCTCTTGAGGGAGGTGTCGAGCGCAGCGAGACGGAGGGAGTCTGCCTTTTCTCTTCCTCCCATAACCTCATCTAGCTCCCATCTTCAACTCCCCCAACACTCCAATCAGCAGGAACGGCTAACCAATCCAACTATATGGGCAATCGAAGCCACCGAACCACGCGCTATCTTTCCCAACCTATCATTTTCCCTATCTTGGGACGTACCATCCCAACAACGAAAAAAGCTCTCCATGTGGCCACGATTGACCATACGGAGAGCGTATTTCCATCCACAATTAAAAGTCTTTGAAAAGGAGGGGGTCTGGCCTGCCCGAAGGGTGCCGAAGGCACAGCCGTTAGGCGAGCGCAGCGAGTCTTACGGATGCAGAGAGCAACGCTGGGAGGGGAAACTTTCTTCAGAACGTTTCCCCTCCCCCAGTCTTCCCTAACCTAACAAACAACTAAACAAACAAATAAACCTACCCCTTAGCGCATTCGTACCCAGCGGTGAGGGCTTCAGCGTTTTTAGGGATGAGGTGACTGTAGTGAGCGGAGATAACGGACTTAAGGCTTTCGATAACGGAGTCGAGGGGCACGACGTTGGTAGCTTGGACATAGGCGCCGAGAGCGACCATGTTAGCCATTTTGACGGTGCCGATTTTGTCCGCGATTTCGTTGGCAGGGACGCAGACGGAGCGGAGTCTTGGGTCTGCGAGGGAGGCGTCAACGAGGGAGGTATTGAGGATTTGAACGCCACCATCAACGACTTTGGGTTGAAACTTGGTGAGCGATGGCTGGTTCATGACGATGAGAGCTTGGGGGCTCTGAATGATGGGCGAACCGATGTCGTCGTCAGAGAGAACGACGGTGCAGTTGGCGGTGCCGCCGCGCATTTCAGGGCCGTAGACAGGGATATAGGTGACGTTGAGGCCTGCGTGCATGCCGGCATAGGCAAGGAGATTGCCGATGAGCATGACACCTTGACCACCAAAGCCAGCCATGATGACGTCTTGATAGATGGCCATTTTATGCCTCCTCTGCTGGGGCTGAGGGTGCTGCTTCGGCTGTTACGTCGCAGTAGACACCGAGTGGGAAGTACGGAATCATTTCGTCGGCAATGCGCTTGTTGGCCTTGACGGCGTCCATACGCCAGTTGGTTGGGCATGCGGAAAGCATTTCAACGAAACCAAAACCGATGCCATCACGCTGCACTTCAAAGGCTTTGCGCAGGGCTTTTTTGGCTGCGCGGATGTGCTTCACGGAGTCGAGGGACACACGAGCGCAGTAGGCTGTGCCACCAAGACCACCAATGATTTCAGCCATCTTCATGGGCATGCCTTCGGTTTCTTTACGACGACCTGCTGGGCTTGTGGTGGTCTTTTGGCCGATGAGGGTTGTGGGAGCCATTTGGCCACCAGTCATGCCGTAGACAGTGTTGTTGACGAAAACAATGGTGATGCGCTCACCACGGTTAGCGGCGTGCATGATTTCAGCAAGACCGATGGATGCGAGGTCGCCATCACCTTGGTAGGCGAAGACGATTTTGTCCATGCGAGCACGCTTAGCACCAGTGGCAACAGCAGGGGCACGGCCATGGGGCGCTTCTACAGCATCCACAGCGAGATAGTTGTAGAGGAAGACGGAGCAGCCGATGGACGCGATGCAGATGGTGTCATCGACAACGCCCATTTCGGTGAGCACTTCAGCGACGAGGCGTTGGGCTACGCCATGGTGGCAACCAGGGCAGTAGTGCGTTGGTCGGTCGACGAGCACGTCGGGTACGTCGAAAGCGACAACTTCATTTTCTTGTAATTCGTAGGCGGACATTATTTGCCTCCCAAAGCGACAGTATTTGACTCTAAAGAGGCAAGGATTGGCGCCAAGAAATCATCGGAACCAGGCATTTCACCAGGCATATGGCCGTAGAAATCAGAATCGCAGTAGGCGCGTACAGCAAGGCGCACATCGTCAACCATTTGGCCACAGTTGTGCTCGATGGTGAGGAAACGCTTACCCTTAGCCGCGAGGTCTTGGAGGACCTTTTCTGGGAATGGGTACAAGGTCAAAGGACGCACAAGGCCAACTTTATGACCTTGGGCACGCAAGGTACGCACAGCAGATTTGGCGATACGGCCAATGGAACCAAAGGCGACCACGACAAGATCAGCATCTTCGGTTTCAAAGCTGTCGGCCCGTGCAAGTTCTTGCATAGCGGTGTACTTTGCTTGCAGGTGGCGGTTTTGCCCAGCGAGCGCACCTTCTTCAAGGAAGAGGGACTTTAAGAGACGGGATGGGCGGCCAGCAGCACCTTGCAGACACCAAGAGTTTGCTTCTTCAGCGTCAAGATTATCTGGGGTCCATGGGAGCACAGGCTCTTTCATTTGGCCAACGATGGCGTCGCCAAGCACGAGCACTGGTGTGCGGAATTTGTAGGCAACGTCGAACGCTTCGAACATCATATCGTAGCATTCTTGGCAGGTACCAGGTGCGAGGACATACAGGCGATAGTCGCCATGGCCGCCGCCCTTAACAGACTGAAAATAGTCGCCTTGGGATGGGCCAATGTCGCCAAGACCAGGGCCGCCGCGGTTCATATTGACGATGACACCAGGGAGCTCGCTGCCAGCCATGTAGGAGATAGCTTCTTGCATGAGCGAGACACCAGGGCTTGAAGACGAGGTGAAGGAACGCACGCCACAAGCAGCCGAGCCGAGCAGCATATTAGCCGCAGCAACTTCGCTTTCCGCTTGGACGAACTGACCGCCACAAGCTGGCATAGCCGAAGACATCATTTCAGGAATGTCGTTCTGTGGCGTGATAGGATAGCCAAAGTAGCAACGGCAACCAGCGGCAATAGCGCCACGGGCAATAGCTTCGTTACCTTTGACAAATATTTTTTCCGCAGGTGTGGCCATTTCATTCTTGTCAGACATGGCTTAGACCTCCGCTTTTTTAGGCTTTTTCGTCTTGAAAACGCGAATGGCTACGTCAGGACAGATGAGTGCGCATGAGGTGCACGCGGTGCAATCGTCCATTTTTTCAGCCACTACTTCGACAACTTTATAACCCTGCGCATTAAATCTGCTGGACTGACTGATGATGCCTTTTGGGCACACCGTCGTACACAGCAAACAGCCTTTGCAGCGGTCTTCTAGGAACATTACCCGTGACATATGCCTTCCTTGTCGCATAGAGTGAACGCCTTTTGTACGTTGTACGGTCTTCTTTGAGCACCTTGGTCTAGCGCAAGGTGTCTTTAACAAAGAATATACCGCATATTCTAACGTATACTAAGGCTGGTTTACCTATCAATAATACGCTGCAGTCGGGCGCAATGAACCTGTAGTGCGTCTGATTGTGCGTGCCATGCACTCTATGACATAACTGTAGTTTTTCATAGCCCCTTTTTCATGGTATATGTCATAAGTTTGGTGTGGGTGCTATGAGAACAGTTCAGCATGCGAACCAAGACGTGCAAGGCGCAAGCTATTCTCGTGGGCGACATTATAAATCAGCAGCAAGTCAGGCTTGATGTGACATTCTCGGTACTGCTTCCAATTGCCTGTGAGCATATGGTCTTTGTGGGCAACGGGCAGGGCAATATCATGGCAAGAAGGTGGACAATTTCTTCTAAAAGAGCATCAATATCACGGTGGCATGGTATGGATTTGACGCGGCGGTAATCCTTTTTGAAGGCATTAGACGTCTCAATCGTTCTCATTGAGGGCCGCCATAAATCCTGCAACGGACGTGCTCTTGTGGCCGAGCCCAGCTTCAAGCTGGTCTATGGCATCTTGGCTTGTGCGATTGGGGACTTTGACATCAAAAGGCAAGCGTTGTTCATCGGCGATGCGTACTAAAAGTAAGCGGATAGCGTCCGAAAGAGAGAGGCCCATGTGCGCTAAGGCTGTTGTAGCGCGCTCTTTTGTCAGGGTGTCAATGCGTGCGCGGACAACGGTGTTTTGTAATGTGTTCATACTTCCTCCACGCAAAATGTAGCTACATTATAGCTACGCGTCAAGAATTCTTGGAGGGCACTCGCTCCACACTCTTTTTTAAACCTTGATTGTTGTAACTGGCGTCAGCCCAATCTTTTTCCTCAAAACACAAAAAAACGCTTGCAATTCTTATTAGGAAGAATTACTGATAGTTCCAGAGAAAAAAAGTACTCACTGCAAGAATACTTGCTATTCCTTCAACAAAGACTATGCTGGCTTGCAAGGCGGCATATTTATCCCAAGAAAACTTTGAACTATATAATGATAGTATCATCCCAAGGAGACCATCATGCCTAAGCAATTAGAAATTTATAAGTGCAATCATTGCGGTACCATCGTTGAAGTCCTCCACGCTGGTGGCGCTCCACTGAACTGCTGTGGCGAAGCCATGGCCCACATCGTTGCTGGCACCACTGATGCTGCAACAGAAAAGCACGTTCCTGTCATCGAAAAGACCGCTACTGGCTACAAAGTGACTGTTGGTTCCGTAGAGCATCCTTCCACCGATGCACACTGGATTGAATGGATTGAGCTTATCGCTGATGGCAAGTCCTACAAGGAATTCATCACCCCAGGTGCTGCGCCTGTGGCTGAATTCTGTATCGAAGCTGCTGGCACTGTGGTTGCTCGCGAATATTGCAACCTTCACGGCCTCTGGGAAGCTAATAAATAGGCTGCTTTTGTCCTCTGGCTTCGTTAGGCTCGTTTTTTACTACGGTCATGTATTACGTATACATTCCCTTCGTAAAAAGCTTCGCCTGCCTCGCCAGAGAACAAAATCACCCCATTTACAGTCCCGTTGTTTAATGAAATTTTTGAGTATTACAGCCTTTTAGGATTAGTCTAATAAACATTATAAGGAATATCATCATGGAAAAGCACGTTTGTGAACTCTGCGGCTATGAATACGATCCAGCTGAAGGCGACGACGAGAACGATGTAGCAGCAGGCACCGCCTTCGCTGACATCCCAGAAGACTGGACCTGTCCAGTTTGCGGCGCGCCTAAGAGCGATTTCCAGCCTGCATAAGGATACATAAGCACAATATATAAGGCACGTCTTGTTCTCTATCGCTACGATGGGGCATGAGACGTGCCTTTAGTGTTTCATACGTACACGCTGTGGCCCTGTATAAAGATGCTTGTATATCATCCCATGTACGATTTATGAGCATATAAGACTTTTACCCTATGCAAAAACATGCCATAGTCCGCCTAACACTTCCTTTGACCATGCGCTTGTATCATCCTTTTTTTATGCACAGTGCGCGTCATAAATGGTGTTATGTATCAATGGGGAACCATATGGCACTCACAGTTAGCCTTTTAGGAGAAATGAATGCGTCCTCTTGAAATTAAAAAAGATATTTTCTGGGTCGGTGCTGTTGACTATAACAGCTCAGATTTCCATGGTTATTCTTTGTCCCCACAAGGCAGCACATACAATGCCTATCTCATCAAAGACGAAAAGAATGTGCTTTTTGACTGCGTTAAAAGCAACGCCAAAAACGACATGCTGTGCCGTCTTTCCTCTGCCATTGAGCTTGAAAAGATTGACTATATCGTCTGCAATCACCTTGAGCTTGACCACTCTGGCATCCTTCCTGAGCTGGTAGCACGCTGCAAGCCTGAGAAAATCTTCTGCTCGCCCATGGGCCTTAAATCCATGGCTGCGCACTTTGACATCACTGGCTGGCCTGTTGAAGTTGTGAAAACAGGCTCTGTTATCAACATTGGCGCACGCAATATTCATTTCGTGGAAACGCGCATGCTCCACTGGCCAGATAGCATGGTCTCCTATGTAGCAGAAGACAAGCTGCTCATTTGCAACGACGCTTTTGGCCAGAACATCGCGTGCACCGAGCGCTTCGCTGACCAAATTGACCGCGCTATTCTCACTAAGCTCATGAAGGAGTACTACTATAATATCGTACTTCCTTACTCTCCTGTGGTCCTCAAGACCCTTGATGCGCTTGCGGAAATGAACCTTGACATCGACATGCTCGCCCCTGACCACGGCCTCATTTTCCGTGGCTACGACGACGTGAAATTTGCTCTCGACATGTACCGCACCATGGCTGAACAAAAGCCACAAAAGCGTGCTGTTATCGCCTATGACACCATGTGGCATAGCACCGAAAAGATGGCTACAGCCATTGCATCTGGTCTCGAAGATGCTGGTATTCCAACCCGTATCATGAATTTGAAGACGTACCACCACAGCTCCGTCATGACCGAGCTTGCCGACTGTGGCGCTGTTCTTGTCGGTTGTCCTACGCACAATAACGGCATCATGCCTTTTGTGGCTGGCATGCTCACGTACATGAAGGGCCTTCGTCCGCAGAACCGCGTTGGCGGCGCTTTTGGCTCCTTTGGTTGGTCTGGCGAATCTGTTCGCGCTATTACGGAACAGCTCAACGGTATGGGCATCGAAACCCCTGCCGCACCTGTAAAGGTGAAGCATGTTCCTACGCATGCGACATTTAAAGAGTGCTATGAACTCGGTCAGGCTGTTGCCGCCGCGTTGATTGCCAAGTGTGACGCTGAGTAAGACATAAGAGGGAAGGGGGAGGCTTAAGAGTCCAACGGCTTCATTTGTTCTCGCTGCATAATGCGTTTGGCGTGTAATGTTGCCTAATGTGCCTTCCACCCAACCCTTTTCTTCCTCATAAACAAAGGACATAACCCACTGCATAGGCTGTAAATGCAGAGGGCCAATTCCATTTTTTACCATTTAACAAACGGATTTTTTAATGGCGTGAGTTTTTTCGCCTAGCGAGGCGAACAAGGTTTTGCGAGGAGTCATAGGACTCTTCGGTCCATGACCCGAGCAAAACCGCAGTTCAACAAAGCTAGGCGGAAAAAGACGCGCCACTAAGGGGGTACTATGGATGTAGTAATGTTGTCCCGTCTGCAATTCGCAGCGGCTGTCTTCTTCCACTTTATTTTTGTTCCATTGACGTTGGGCCTTTCCGTGCTCCTCGCCATCATGGAAACCATGTACGTGCGCACAGGCAACCAAACCTACAAGCGCATGACCAAGTACTGGGGTAAACTCTTCCTCATCAACTTCTGCCTTGGTGTTGTCACAGGCATCACCCTAGAGTTCCAATTCGGCACCAACTGGTCCCGTTACTCGGAATACGTGGGCGACATCTTCGGGCCGCTCCTCGCTGTCGAAGCAACCGCAGCCTTCTTCCTCGAGTCCACCTTCATTGCAGTGTGGGCCTTCGGTTGGGAAAAAGTCAGCAAGAAAATGCACTGCGCATGCATCTGGATTGTGGCCATAGCCTCATCCTTGTCCGCAGTGTGGATTATTCTGGCTAATGGCTGGATGCAAAACCCAGTGGGCTACGTGCTCCAAAATGGCCGTGCAGAGCTTGCCGACTTCTTCGCAGTCCTGCAAAATCCTTTCGCTTGGGGCCAATTCTTCCATAACATGTTCGCATGTTGGGCACTTGGTGGCTTCTTTGTTCTGGGCATCTCAGCATGGCACCTCATCCGCAATAACGAAGTGGATTTCTTCAAGAAGTCCTTCGCCATCGCAGCACCATTCGCGCTCTTCTTTACCCTCGCAGTGGCATGGCAAGGCCACAACCATGGCCAAAATGTGGCCAAGTATCAGCCAGCTAAAATGGCTGCCATGGAATCCCATTGGGAAACCACGACCCACGCTCCCATGTACCTCTTGACCATCCCTAACGAAGCAGAAGGCAAGAACAGCGTTGAAGCATTCGGCATCCCTAACATGATGAGTATCCTTGCTTTCAACGATCCTGCTGCAGAAGTTAAGGGCCTCAACGACTTCCCACGCGAAGACATTCCACCTGTGCTGCCAGTTTTCTTGAGCTTCCGCTTCATGGCTGGTCTTGGCATGGCCTTCTTGCTCATTTCTGGCCTTGCATTCTGGTACCGCAAGGACCCACAAGCAAAGCCTGGCCTCTTGCGCATTTTGCCTTGGGTTATCCCGTTCCCATACCTCGCCATCATGGCTGGTTGGGCTGTGGCAGAAATCGGTCGTCAGCCTTGGATTGTCTATAATATGATGCGCACTTCGGACGCTGTGTCGCCTGTGCCTGCAAGCTCCGTTGCAACGTCTCTTGTGGCCTTCATTGTTGTGTACACCTTCATTGGTATTCTCGACATTTACCTGCTTCGCAAGTACGCCATTAAGGGCCCAAAGCCTGAGTAAACTTGCTTTTGTGCTTCTCGCTGAATTCTCTAAGCATTAGAAAACACGCTCTTATCAAACTCGCTTATTTTGCTCTTCTGGCGAGGCACACGTGCTTTTTTATGAGAGGAGTGTATATAGACATACATGACTCGAATAAAAAACACGTTTAACGAAGCCAGAAGGCAAAAGAAGCAGTTTGTACAAATTGACATTATGAGGTCTTAATTATGTTAGAAACCATTTGGTTTATCCTCTGGGGCCTACTCTGGGCCGTATACTTCATGCTCGACGGCTTTGACTTCGGCATGGGCACCCTGATGCCATTCATCACCAAGAACGAAACCGAGCGCCGTACTCTGTACAATGCCGCAGGTCCATTCTGGGATGGCAACGAAGTTTGGCTCATCACAGCTGGTGGCGTGACCTTCGCCGCATTCCCAAAAGTTTACGCTGTCATGTTCAGCGCACTCTATGCACCGTTGCTCATCATCCTCTTTGCACTCATCATGCGCGCTGTTTCCTATGAATTCCGCGCTAAAGTTGACTGTGGCAAGTGGCGTACCATGTGGGACTGCTTCCAATTCCTCGGCAATTTCCTCCCAGCGCTGCTCTTCGGTGTTGCCTTCGCGAACTTCTTCATGGGTATTCCTATCGATGCAGACGGCGTGTACCACGGCAATATCCTTAAGCTTCTCAGCCCATACGGCCTTGCAGGTGGCATCTTCTTCGTGGTCATGTTCTGCATGCACGGTGCTCTTTGGCTTGCCATCAAGTCTTCTGGCGTCCTCCACGACCGCGCCCTCAACGTAGCACGCGGCATCTGGCCATACCTCGTCGGTCTTGCCATTGCCTTCCTTGCGCTCAGCATCACCTACACCAACCTCTGGGCCAACTACGTGCACGTGCCAGCGCTCTACATTCTGCCAATCTTGGCCGTTGTCGCGCTCATCACGTCGCGCTTCTTCATGGCCAGCAATTCCGCAGTAGGTGCATGGGTTTGTTCCGCAGTCTTCATCGTCTGCGTGACCTTCTTTGGCGTTGCCGGCATGTTCCCATCCATGCTCATCTCCAGCATCGACCCAGCCGCAACCCTCACCGCATTCAATGCTTCCTCAAGCACCCTGACTCTCTCCATCATGCTCGGCGTTACCGTCGTCATGATCCCTATCGTTATCTGCTACCAAGCTTGGGCCTACTCCGTATTTAGGCACAAGATTACTGACAGCGATCTCAACCACGACAACGCGTATTAGGGTTGGTTAGGGGGGTAGGTTAGGTTAGG
>JAWXUA010000113.1:0-9919 GCA_044433065.1 Pseudomonadota bacterium | reverse complement strand
CGACAGGGCGCTGCCCTGTACCAGCTTAGGGCTTAGAGCCCTAAGAACCCTTTTTTACGCCGCCTGCCATTCCTGCGGAATAGCAGGCGGCGTCCAAGTATTCTAAGCTCTCTTCTTTTAACGACTAATACCTATTAGCTATAATTTTATCATACTAAATTATATACTTGCACTCACTACGAAGTACAACTGAACTTTGAGCATTAATAGCTTTTGCGAGCGTAGCGAGAAAAAGCGTATGAAGGTTCTAAGGACGGTAGTCCTTAGTGGGGGTGCAGGGGGCGAAGCCCCTTGCTTAAATAAAACAGCAAAGCCCCTTGCTAAAATAAAACAGCAAAGCCCCCCTAAAAAGGAAAAAAATGACACAACAAACCACAGCCATAGCCATGAGCGGCGGAGCCGACAGCCTGTTCACCCTAGTCCTCATGAAGGAGAAGGGGGAGAAGGTCGTAGCCTTACATGCACGATTTATCGACGTGGAAGAAGGGAAAGACCCAGTACCGAAGTTGGAAAAGGTGTGCGCAGAGCATGGCGTGGAACTGCATGTGGTGGACTGTCGAGAAGCATTTGAAGAGAAGGTCGTAAAGCCTTTTGTGGCGGAATATCAGGCAGGTAGAACGCCCAATCCGTGCGCACGGTGCAATGCAAGCATGAAGTTTGGCCTGCTCATGGATGCCGCAGAAAAGATTGGCGCAGAAAGAATTGCTACAGGGCATTATGCAAAGGTTGTGGAGAGGGATAAGGGCAGTGTTGCGCTCATGAAAGGCGTGGACCCTGTGAAGGACCAGAGCTATTTCTTGTCTCTTGTGCCTCAAGAAAGATTGGCCAAGGTCAGCATGCCTCTTGGCGATTGGTGTAAAAAAGATGTGTATGGCGAGCTTGAAAAGCGTGGTGTGACGCCACCTATCCCATCGGAAAGTCAGGAAATTTGCTTTGTTCCCAACGATGATTACAGGGCATTTCTAGAGGCGCGACCTGAAAAGCTTGGAAGCGAGGGGCCTGTCCTATTTACGGACGGCAAACGTATAGCAAAGCATACGGGCCTATGGAAATACACAGAAGGCCAACGCAGGGGCCTTGGCATCGCGTGGTCAGAGCCGCTCTATGTCATTGAAAAGAATATGGAAAAAAACACGCTGATGGTGGGCACTAAAGATGCACTCATGGTCACAGCGTGTACGGCACATGAAATCAATATGCTTGTGCCCTTTGAAAACTGGCCGCAAGAGGTCCTTGTGCGCACGCGCTATCGCCAACATGCAAGCCCTGCACGCGTGGAAATGCTCGAGACGAGTTGCCATAGCGATGGAAAAGCACATGGGGCAACACAGGAAGAGCCCCATGGTGAACTCAAACTGATGGCGCATTTCCATGAGCCTATTCAGCCGCCAGCCCTTGGCCAAGTTTTAGCTGTCTTTGATACTGAAGGCCGCGTCTTAGCTGGTGGTATCATTAGCAAAAATCATGCTGTGGCATAAAAAAGTCTAAAGCTGAGGGACCGCTAGCAAGTCCCACAAACCTAGCCATCTTTATGCAGGTGGCATGCCCTACTAATACGCCACCTTGATCTGCTCACCGCTTAAATGGTAGCCAAGCTGTTCCGCCATGTATTCAAGGGGCGCCACATTGCCTGTGCACTGCATAATATCAAGCAACGTTTCAACGCCCAACTTTGCACTTTGATCATAGGGATTGACCTCGCGTAAAAGCGTTGAATAGGGTTTACCAATTTCCTCGGCAACTTTGCGCGCAGGCTTCATGTCCTCAAGAACCACGGTATGCACGATTTGTGTTAACTGAGACATCCTTGCACCTCTCCTCATTTAATTGTTATGCCAATAAAGGCAGCCAAAGCAGACATAAAATGATGATGAATAGCGTCTTGGTAGGCATCGTATACGCCACCAATATGTTCTCAATATATTTTATGTCTTCTTTTGACTGCGCACCTTACCCAATAAAAGTACCAGCCGCTCATGAATCATAGCCGCCTTACGTGGACCAATGCCTTGTACTGCAGCAAGCCCATCAGCCCCAGCATCGCGCATAGCCTCAAGGGATGGGAACGCCTCCCACAAAAGCTTTGCGGTCTTGGGACCAATGCCTTCCATGCGCTGTAATTCGCCTTGCAAAGCAGCCTTGCCCCGTGCCTTGCGATGCCGCCCGATAGAATAATCGTGAACAGTATCGCGCACATGCTGTAAGAACAACAGTTCTGGCGAACCATCGCGGAGCGGTAAAGGATTAGCGCGCCCTGCCAAAAAGATACGGTCCGACACATTGCCAGCACGCCTATCAGCACGGCCATCTTCGGTCCTCGCCTTAGCAATGGACGTTATGGTGAAATGCCCCTCGACACCAGCTTCCATGAAAGCCCGCTCCACAGCAGCCAATTGACCGCGGCCACCATCCACCAAAACAAGGTCCGCCCAAGGTGGCCCAGCCTTAGCTCGACGCTCTGCCCAAGCCGCCAAAATGCCATAGTCATCGCCGCCCCCATCTTCAAAAGCGTAATTGCGATAATCAGACTTTAGCGGCTGTCCATCCTCAAAGACCACCATGCCCACGCGCGTATTTTTGCCGCCCGTATGCGACACGTCCACGGCCTCAATGCGCACAATGGGCCTCGACGCATGCACAGCTTTCATGAGCATATCGGCAAGGGGCTGCTTTGGCGCGCGGTGAGCTGCTTCTGTGGCATTGGAGCAAGCCATGTCAATGAGCCGGTGCTCATCAGCATTGCGTGCCGTCATGATGCGCACGTGTCCACCGCGCAACTCTGCCAAGGCTGTTTCAATGGCTTGGCGGCTGATGGTTTCTACGTTGGCATGCCCATCATTATCTACAGTAGTAGGCTCATCTTCTGCATCGTGAGGCAGCCACGGCACAATGATGCGCGATGGAATGATGGAACCCACACCATAAAATTGCGTGATGAAGGTCAAGAGCAGTTCAGGGGCTTCCGCAAGGGCAAGGCTTGGCCAAAAGAACGTACGCCCATCAATGAGCCGTCCCTCACGCACAAAGAGCAAGCCAAGAGCTAGCCCGCCATCCACCTCAGCAATGCCAATGACATCAAGCTCCCCACCACCAGCAAGCACAACAGCTTGCCGCTCAACGGTACGCTCCACAGCGCGCAATTGATCGCGCAAGTCTGCAGCACGCTCGAAATCCAAGATTTCTGCCGCAGCTTCCATCTGGCCTCGCAAATCCTGCAACAAGGCATCCGACTTACCAGACAGCAAGAGCACCACATTCTCCACCACACTTGCATAGTCCGCTTCAGCCACATCATTCACGCATGGCCCAAAGCATTGGCCCATATGATGGTATAAGCAAGGCCGCACACGGTTGGCAAAAGCCCTATCTGAGCACCGACGCAACGGAAACGCACGTTGAACAACTTTCCATGTTTCACGTGCAGCTAACGATGATGTAAACGGGCCAAAATAATGGGCATTGTCCGACTTTTGCCGACGGAAGCCGCCTTTGCCACCTGCAACTTGCCGCACAATTTCAAGCCGCGGATACGGATGCTTGCGCGCAATGCGAAACAGCGCATAGCTTTTGTCATCGCGCAAAACAATATTGTAGCGCGGACGATGCTTTTTGATGAGACTAGCCTCGAGGAGCAAAGCCTCTTTCTCTGTGGTTGTGGTCAAAATATCTATGGTGCACGCATGGCGCAACATGGCTACCGTCTTTGGTGTCAACTGATCCGCCGGACGAAAATACGATGCCACACGCCTGCGCAAATGCCGCGCTTTGCCCACATAAATAATATGGCCCTGAGCATCCTTATACATATAGACGCCTGCAAGCGTCGGAATAGTTGCAAGATCTGGTCGTTCCATTGCCTCACCAATATTTATAGAGTCGTAAATACGTCGATGCATATCATGCCGCAGTTTTATTCTTTTGCCAAGCAAAAAATAACGTCTAAAGTATAATTTGCTATAAATAGATATATTCCATTCCAAGCTCAAGGCGTCAAACAGGCTAAAAAACATTATAATAACAAAATAATATGATAATCATTGTATTCTGTTATGATTATCACGTCTCAAGCCTTGCACAAAAATACCAACTTTCCTATAAAAATCGACGTATCGAACGTGCGATACAAAAAGCAGAAAAATATAGACAATTTGAAGGAAGGTTGACTATGAAACGCATTATGACATTGCTTTTGGCCGCTGGTATCATTTTCTCAGCACAACAAGCTCAAGCAGCAGACATTAAGGTTCGCGGTTCTTGGGACTTCAGCTTTGAATTTTTGGACAATGTTGATGTTCAAAAAGAAAGCGATCGCAATAATAACCAAGACACCTTTGGCGCAAAGCAACGTCTGCGCACCCAAATTGATATTGCCGCAAGCGAATCTCTGTCTGGTACCATCTACTTTGAAGTAGGCGACACTGTGTGGGGTCAAGAAGATGGCGCGCTTGGTACGGACGGCGTTGCTCTTGAAATCAAGCGTTCCTACATCGACTGGATGATGCCCTACAGCAACTTGCAAATCCGCATGGGTTTGCAAGGGTACGCTTTGCCCGGCTTTGTAGCAGGCTCTCCAATCTTGGACGATGATGCCGCTGGTATCACCTTG
The DNA here is from genome assembly GCA_044433065.1 of Pseudomonadota bacterium. GTDB lineage: Bacteria > Desulfobacterota > Desulfovibrionia > Desulfovibrionales > Desulfovibrionaceae > Nitratidesulfovibrio. Next base: position 5,313 of record JAWXUA010000113.1, on the reverse strand, counting down.
TCCTATACCTTCGACGACATGATTTCCTTGACCGCATTCTGGGCACGCCCATACGACCTCAATGCTGATTTTAATGACAATACCAACGCCATCACCGACAATGACCAGTACGACGAAATGGACATGTTTGGTTTGATTGTGCCTATCAACGTTGATGGCATGAAAATCGTTCCATGGGCTATGTACGCAAGCATCGGCGAAAGCCTTTACGGTGCTGCAGATGAAAGCCTCACCGGCTACAATTCTGGCTCCATGGAAGCTGCTCTTGCTGGTCTTGCCCCAGTGGCCAACGCATCAACCGCATCCTATAATTTGGACTCCACAGCCAGCGCATGGTGGGCTGGTCTGTCCTATGAACTTAATCTCTTCGACCCATTCTGCTTCAAGATCGACGGCATCTACGGTGGCGTTGACACTGGCGAAGATGCCCTCGACCGTAGCGGTTGGTTAGTCATTGCAGCCTTGGACTACCAGATGGATATGATGACCCCAGGTATCTTCGGCTGGTACGGTTCTGGTGACGACAGCTCTACAAGCAACGGCTCCGAAATGATGCCATATGTTTCCCCAGACTTTGGCCCAACCTCTTTCGGCATGGCCTACTATGCTTCGGACATCTCGACCTCGTCCGTGCTCTCCATGAGCGCAGCTGGCACATGGGCCATCGGTTTGCAATTGGCTGACCTGACCTTCATCGAAGATGTCAGCCACATTTTGCGCGTCACCTACTTCAACGGTACCAACGACAAGAGCGCTGTGAAAAACAGCAGCCTTGCAAGTGATGGTCCAGCAGTTAGCGGCTTTGGTATCTACCTCACCGAAGAAGATAACGCCATCGAAGTGAACTTCGACACCACGTACCAAATCTACGAAAACCTGACCATGGTTGCCGAACTTGGCTACATTGACCTCAATCTCGATTCCAGCGTCTGGGGCAGTGGCTACGACAGCTACGATAATATGTGGAAGGTAAGCTTCAACCTGCAATACGCCTTCTAAGTCTACATAGCGAAATTGGGGGACAGGAGCTTTATACAAGTTCCTATCCCCCACTTTTTTTCCTATTTTTTCAACACACTAGCCATAACAGCTAAAGCCTTATCCATGAGCACAGCATCAGCTTGTGTGCCCATATGACCAAGCCTAAATACCTTGCCATCCATGGGGCCATAAGAACCACCAACCACAAGGCCTTGCGCTTTCAAAGCAGCCTGCCACTCTGGCCATGTAAAGCCCTCAGGCACCATGGCAGCGGTCACCGTTGGCGAATTCACAGCATGTTCAGCAGTCCACAACGGGATACCAAGCTCAGCCAATCCATGGCGGCATTGCTCAGACACAGCAAGGTGCCGTGCATAAACCTGCTCCAAACCTTCGCGCTCCAGAATATCCACGCTAGCCTTCAACGCAGCAACGCCATGCCAATACGGCGTATACGGTGCATAGGCATTCTGCACAGCTGTCCGGAACGGCAACAAAGCATCATAGCCAACATAGCCAATTTCCTCAGCGCGCGACCAAGCAGCATCACTCACGCTTAAAAAGCTCATGCTTGGCGGTGCAGAAAAGGCTTTTTGCGAACCACCAAGAAGCAAGTCCACGCCCCACTCATCAGCCTTGACCTCAGCACCACCAAGGCTTGCCACAGCGTCCACGTAGAAAAGTTCCACGCCCATAGCACGGCGCAAATCCCCAAGGCCAGCCAAGGGATTAAGTGTACCCGAAGGTGTTTCGCAGTGCACAGCCGTAATCATACGTGGCTTAAAACGGGCAATGGCTTCTTCCACCATGTCCAAATTTTCCACAGCCTCAGGAAGAGTCTCATCATAAGGCAAGGACACCTTGCACACTTCACAGCCAAAGCTTGCGGCCATGTCGCCAATGCCATCACCAAAAAGGCCCGTGCCCACAGTCAAAACTCTATCGCCTGCACGCAACGTACTCTTCAACGCGGACCACAAGGACAACATGCCCTCGCCCGTCATGAGCACCACATCGCTCTTGGTCTGCATGACCCTCGCAATGCCTTCACTGGTTTCCTTATACAAATCCCAAAAGCCGCCATCCAAATCGCCAGACGGATAATCTTTTGCCAAAACTTCTACAATTTCAGGATGAACACTTACTGGACCTGGGACCATGGGGATTGGAGCGTATGCCATTATGTACGTAATCTCGGTATGTTAGATGTTATTATTTATTATATTAGCTGAGAAAGGGGGAAAGCTTTTCCAACAATTGTTTCCCCTTTCTCCCACAAAAAACTACAAATTCACCAATTCAACATCATCTGGGGCAATGGGCGTTCCAAGGAAAAGGCCACCTGTACGCGCAAAACGGGGCACGTCGTCGGTGGTAAGGAATTGGGTAGCGCCGTAGCCACACTGACCTGCTGCGTGTACGAGGTTGAGGCGTTCGAGCTCAGCCTGTACGGTTTGCGCTGTGGTGGCTGCGGAGTCCACGATGACCACATCTGGTCCGACCACAGAGCGAATAGCCTTCGCAAGAAGTGGGAAGTGCGTACAACCGAGCACAAGGCAGTCAGGCGTTTGCACAGCATCGCCACCAAATTCTGGATTAAAAATGGGATCAAGGTAGCGCGCGGCAACACGTTCTGCAATGTCGCCTTCAATCCAGCCCTCCTCAGCCAGCGACACAAAGAGCGGACATGGCTGACCAACAATGCACGCATCAGGCCGCAAACGGTGGATGGCCTTATGGTACGCTTCGCCGCGGATAGTGGAATCTGTAGCAATAACAGCGATATGGCCAGCTTTTGATGCACGGCAACTCGCTTGCGCACCAGGTTCCACAACGCCAATAACCGGCACATCATAGGCTTTTTGCAAGGCTTCAAGGGCCACAGATGTCGCGGTATTGCAAGCCACAACGAGCAATTTTATCTTACGCTCAATGAGCACAGCAGATGCCTGCAAAGCGTAGCGCACAATGGTCTCTGCGCTCTTGGTTCCATAGGGTAAGCGTGCCGTATCCCCAAGATATAACAGGTCTTCGCTAGGCATACGCTGGCGCAAAGCCTTAAGTACCGTGAGGCCACCAACGCCCGAGTCAAAAAGACCTATGGGCAAATTCTGTAAGGCATTCTGGTCCATTTGACTAAAATATTCACAGGCCATCTAGTCCCCCAAAACTTCATAAGCACTCGAAGTTATTGGCAAATGCAAGGTGTCCAAAGTCTGCTCAAGCAAAATACCCTCACGATTTGGAAGGCCATGCCCAAAGGTCGCACGGATGCCCATAGTCACAAACTGCACAGCCCTATCCATAGCAATAGGCAAGCTATCACCCTGCAAAAGGCTACCCGTCAGGACACTGGCAAAGGTGTCACCTGTACCAGGATAATGTGCTGGAATATATTGACAAGTCACTTTCCAGAAGCGGTCCTTATCTTTATCATAGGCCACAACAGCACGAACATCGTGGCTACCCTGCACAGGCACGCTCGTCACCACAACAATGCGTGGGCCCATATCAGCAAGCCGCATAAGCCATTGTTTCAGCGTCGTATTATCAATATTTTCGGTATATTGCTCATCAAGCAGCAGCGACGCTTCCGTGAAATTCGGTGTAATCACATCAGCCTTAGCCACAAGCCACTGCATACGCCGCACCATGTCCATATTCATGGTGGGTTCAATGATGCCATTGTCACCAAGCACAGGATCCACAACAGCAAGGCCGCCGTCTTTCATCAGTTCATCAATGCACTGCGCCACAATGTCCGCCTGTTCCACAGAGCCCAAAAAGCCTGAGTACACCGCGTCAAACTGCAAGCCAAGCCGTTTCCAATGCGCCACAAAATTGCGCATTTCCTTGGTCAAGTCCAAAAAGCTATAGTCAAAATAGCCCTCAGTATGCGTCGAAAGAACCGCTGTAGGCATGGGGCAAACCTGAAAGCCCATGCTCGAAAGCACCGGTATAGCTACCGTCAATGATGCTCGGCCAAAGCCCGATAAATCGTGAATGGCCGCTATGCGTTGTGTTGGATTGGTCATATTTTTATTTCTCAAGGAGGTTGGAACTGGGTGAAGGAGAAACTTTGGGAAAGTGCCCCCCCTTCAAAGACTTTTATTTGTGGATGAAGTTCAAACAAGTAGCAAAAATTACGGCCACACGTATGGGGAACGTGTACACTTAGGAAAAAAGATAGCTAAAAGCGGTAGATAAAAGAATACATGTAAGGCCGAAGCGAATATAGCGTGCAGGTACGAAGCGTTGGCACCGTGCACCGCAGTACATGCCGAGCATGCCGCCAAGTCCGAGCAGCAGCCCAAGGAGCCAGTCGGGCGACACAGAAAGATGTGGATACCACGGAGCCAAAGCCATGTAAAACAGCACACCCGCTATAGACGTTGCAAAAGTTCCGAGCAAGGAAGCACCAGCCACAGTATAGACAGGAAGGCCGAAGACCGAGACCAAAAATGGCGCAATAATCGCACCGCCACCAATGCCATAGACGCCGCCCACAAGGCCAACCGCAAGGCAGAGCATGAAGACCGAAAGGCTTGAAAAATGGAAGGTTTGGCCGCGGAAACAATAGGTCACACGCCGCATGGACCATTGAACATTGGTCACGGCATTCCCTTGTGCGTATGGGCAATTGGGGCCACCACGTTGTGCGTCAAAAAACTGTGCCTTAGGGGACTGTTCTTTAGTGGATTGCGGGCCACAGGATTGCGTGCCGCGTGATGGGCATGTTGATTGCATTGGGCCACGCAGGCACTCACGAACCATGCGAAGTCCCATGTAGAGCAGCACAAGACCAGCAAAAACCTTGAAATCTGAATGGTTTGGTAAATATTGTAAGCGGATGATAGTCCCTAGCAAAACCCCAGGTAAAGTCCCTATGATGACCACAACACTGAGCGGCCACAGCATTCTATCTTCTTGGATAAAGCGAAAAACACCGCTAGGTATGGCCACAATATTATAGAGCTGATTGGTCGCGCTCACGGATGGAGCTGTATAGCCAAGGATAGAAACCTGAAACGGTAAGAGCAAAAAAGCCCCAGAAATCCCACCCATAGACGTGAAAAAAGACACCACAAAAGACACCAATGGTGGAAAATACAAGGCTGTCTCTATGTCCGCTGTGGGAAAATACATGGTGTCTCGTGATGTGGATTGGGAGTTGCGTACGATTTGGGAGAGATTTTTGGCACGAAGTCAAAAAAAATATTGCCTCACAATTGACTAGGCACCTATTGCCATAGCTCATTGATGGCGCGAACTCAAGGCTTATGATGGGTGGATGGGAGAGGAGGTGGAGGGGAGAGGAGGTGGATGGGTAAC
>JAWXUA010000112.1:0-10023 GCA_044433065.1 Pseudomonadota bacterium | reverse complement strand
CACAGTGCACAAGCTTGGTAGCACCGTCATTCGCAGGATTATTGGTCACAGAGACAACGGTCTTGTAGTCAAATTCCACGCCAAGCTCTTGGGTGTGCTCAAACATCTTGATGGCCAATTCTGCACCATTAATAGCCCCAACGCCAGTATAGTTTTCAATCTCGTTGGTGTTCACGATTTGGCCACCAGGTGCGAGCTGGTCAAGCATCAGAGTCTTCATATTGGCGCGCACTGCGTAAATAGCTGCGGTCATACCTGCTGGACCAGCGCCAATAATGATAACGTCGTACATGTGCATGATTGTGTCCTTATTGTGCAAAAAGAGAATAAAAATTTGTTGGTGAATTTATTGGTCACGATGTGGGAGACACTTTTCACCTGTGTTGAAAAGCATACTAAGCGTATTGCCAAGGTAAAGATGTCTCATGTGAGACAATTTGTATAGTATGTTCTCATTTTGAGAAGATATTTTCACCCAGACGGAACTTGCAACAACACAGTGGAGACGAATTTAGCTGAGGATGTGAGGCCTCAGCTAAAGTGGTAAATCAGATTGTGGATATTTTGTTAGGTACACAAATGCCCTATGTCAGACGGGCCGCCTTTGAGGCGTATGAAGAGCTCAAGAATTTCGCTTGGTTAAGAAAAGCCCTGCACAAAGAGCTGTGAGCGGCGCAACACTCACAAGACCAAAGCTGCCCACGATGGTGTCCAAAATCTCGCTAGCCACATATTTATAGTTCAAAATATTGTCGATGGGGGTTCCTTGCGCCATGAAAATCATCAAGAGCGAGATGTAACCACCAGAATACGCCAGCAGCAAGGTTGTCGTCATGGTACCCATGGCAGCGCGACCAACGTTCATGCCACTACATATGGCCTCTTTAGCTGTAATGTCAGGCTTTTTATCTACAACTTCTTTGACCGACGATGTAATATCAACGGCAAGGTCCATAACAGCGCCTGATGAGCCAATGAAAATGCTTGCAATGAAAAGCTTTTTGAGGTCAAGATTAGGGAAGCCGCTATACAATAAGGACTGTGAACCCTGTAAAATAGAGCCTTCAAGCATAAAAAAGTCTGTAAAAATAAGCGCCATCATCATTGTTACAAAGGAACCTGTTAAAGAACCAATGGTGGCACTGAGCATCATCCTATCAAATCCATAGACAAGGGATATAATAATAATGGTTAATATGGCTGTGACCATAAATCCAACAATGATTGGGTCATGTCCATTGAGGCAAAGTGGAATAAGTATCTTCCAAATAGAGAGAATAGTCACACCAAAAGATACAATGGCACGCAATCCTGTTCTACCAGCTGTGATTACTAAGAAAAGAGCAAATAAGCCCACAAGAATAAGCTCTATATGTAATCTATAATGATCCACCATAGACACATGCACAATGACTTTTGCATCACCAACTATAGCAACATTTCCATCGCTAACTATATCAGTCTTTCCATCACCAACTGCATAACTCACCAAAACAAGGGCTTCATCACCAACTTGATACATCTTATCGCTATCAATGCTCCCTGTGAGCATATTAAAGCCTTCAACAATCTGGCCTTTAAACATGCCATCTAGAAGCTCAACAGTGCATGTTTGGTCACCACGCGAAAGAATGCCCACAGTGACGACATTCTCATTATGCACTTCAAGGACTTTGGCCACACAACGCTCTCTATCTTTGTAGATAATTGCGTCTTCATAACCTGTTGGTATACAGAAAAGAACAAGTAATACAATGGAACTTATAATCAATGCGGCATTTTGAACAAGAAACTTTTTCATATCTATTCCAAATAGAGCATAGAGCACTACAATAAAAATAAGACAAATAAAAAGGCCCCCATACATGCATACAGGGGCCTCTACGCTAAAACTCGTTGCGCCTATCGCACATTCAATGCGTCTGCCAAGCCATGGAAGACCTTGGTATTGTCGTAAAAGCCTGCAAACTTGTCAGAAGAAGCACCGTGTGCATACGTTGCCACAGGCACGCCAGTGTGTGAGAAGGATGTGAAGTCAACGCCAGACTTGTTGTTCAGGATATGCAAAACAGTCACAGCCAGTGGCTCGTAACCACCATAAATAGCAGCATATTCATTCTTATCGATGTCGAGCTTATTCACAGAAACTTCATATGCTTGCTTAATCTTGCCAAGTTCATACGCAGTCAAAACAAGCTTTTCATTGGCTGTCGCATCGTTAGGCATGGCCAAACCAAAGAAGTCGCAAGCCTCTTGCATCACCGTTTCAAAGCTGGTCTTGGCCTTAGCATACTCTTTCACCATGGCTTCATACTTGTCATACGAACCCTTCTGGCCCTGCAATTGCGCCAAGAACGTATCGTACTGTGTGCCAGCATAGCCGATGGTCAAGCCGCCTGTTTCGTGGTCACCAGTCACCACAATGAGGGTTTCCTCTGGGTGCTTTTGATAGAACTCATAGGCAACGCGGATAGCGTTATCAAAGGCAATAGTGTCGTAAATAGAAGCCTTTGCGTCATTGGCGTGGCAAGCCCAGTCAATTTTGCCAGCTTCAACCATCATGAAGAAGCCCTTATCGTTATCAAGTACTTCGATGCCTTTTTCTACAAAGTCAGCAAGAGCCCACATATTTTCAGCGCGGTCCGTCTCATATGGCAATGCACCATCAGCGTCTTCGCCAACAATAATGACTTTACCATCATTCTTGCTAATGGCTTCAGCGGCCTTCTGGTCCTTCAGAACAACAGTATAGCCCTCCTCTTTAGCCAATTCGTACAAGCTCTTGCTTTGGCCCTTATTGTCATGCTTTGCAATTTCGCCACCAGCAAAGTATTCAAAGCCAGAATGTACAAGTTCTTCGCCAATTTCATAGTAATTATTTCTTGACTTGTTATGTGCATAATAGGCAGCTGGTGTTGCATGGTTCATCGTTACACTTGTAACAATACCAACCTTATAGCCCAATTGCTTCTTAACCTTCTCTGCAATGGTTTCAAATGGCACCGTAAAGGTTTCATCCATATTGATAGTACCGCTATGTGTCTTCTTACCAGTAGCAAGAGACGTTGCAGTAGAAGCAGAGTCAGGTGTAAACGATGTAGAGTCATAGGTATTTGTAATGCCAATAGAGTCAAAATCCATGAATGCAAGGCGGTTTTTGCTCTTTAAGATGCCCTTTTTAGCAAGTGCTGCACTCGTATCCTGCTCAAGAGAGTCCAAGTAATAGTTGGCAATCTGCGTTTGTACATGGCTCATACCGTCGCCAATGAACATGAAAACATATTTAGGAGCACTCTCTGCCCAAGCCGCTGTGCTGCCCAAGCTCAATACCATTACGCATGCAAGGCCAGCTTTTTTGAATGAAATAGCCATGATTTTTGTCCTTTTGATTTTTGGTTTATTTTTGATTTATTTTGTATTTGCTGAGGGAAGGAGACTTTTCCAAAAGTCCCCCCCCAGAAAGCAATTAAACACGAACAATTTGCAACATGTAGTCGCGAACGCCTTTCTCACCGTACTGGGTGTAGTGGTGATAGAGGGTCATGGCGGTCACTTGAGCGAAGATGTAGTTACGCAAGTTATTGTAAACTTTGCCTTCAAGATCAGCACCTTGGATGCCATAGCATTCTTGGGCGATTTTCTTCATGACTGGCAGGAGCCACTTCACGCTTGGTACGGAGAGGACATAGTCGTGGTCGGCTACGTGAGTGATGAAGGCTTCAACACCGCGAGGCTGAGGAAGGGTCTTACCGTCTTGTGCGACGAGACCGAGAGCGATGGCGTCTTTACCCACGATGATGGCAGCTGCTGTAAGCCAGTTGACCATTTGGGCTTCAGTTTCTGGAGTACCTGGGTGGATATGGGCGCCAGCTTGAGCGATGATGACCTTAGCTGGGAGACCACGATGGATGCTTTCAGCAAGGCTGAGGACGTGGTGCTCACCTGTGCCTGCAAGTACTTGCTCGGTGCGGGATGCATTATCACTTTCCCACTGGAAAACCCAAGGCTTATGGAGGTCGTGTAAGATTTGTGCAGCAATAACAATGTCGCGATCAGCATGCATATTATAGGTGTCGCTGTAGTTCTTATGCATGTCTATGGCCATTTTAACATTGAGTCCGGTATGCGTCACAAGGCCACCTGGGTACGCATGGTGACTGCCATAGCCGCTACCAGGTGCGGTATAAAATGGCTGCAATGCAGTGTCGCCGTCTTTTGCGTTAGGCAAGAATGTAGTGGCATCTTGTGCTACAAAGTTATGCGCTTTTAATGCTTTGAGAACTTCTTTTGTATCACAAGCATGTAAAAGAGATGGATTTGGATTAGAGATGATTTCTATAACACTGCGGCGAATGGCAGGATTACGGATTTCATGTGCTGCTTTATTAAGGTATTCCCATGCTGCCATAACTTCACCAGAAGATGAAGCAATCTCGGAAATACTCATGGCTGAACATTGGTCCAAAGTAATAGATGTCAGAGCTGCATGGCTTTTGCTTGCAATGAAGTTTGTGCCAAGGCAAACACTGCCAGCAATAACAGCCTTCAAAACGTCACGTCTACTAAAATTCGTTTGCATTATAGAATTCCCTTATAAAATAAATGCGTATTGTACATACTCACAACAAAAGTACAAGAGCTTCGCTGCAAGTTGGGTGCATAATGCAGTCAAACGGTGACGATTTAGAGACAAAAAAAAGGAGATTTGGTTAACCTCAAATCTGCTGACCTGCAGATACCATATATTCCAGCCAGCCAAGGACCATAGCCGCGCTGTCCTTTTTAATTCCGTTTTTTACAATAAACGCAAAAAAGGATGCGCCATATTCCCTTTGTACTTTTACGAAGCCTCAGTGCCTGAGTACAACGAAATAAAACGAATACTTCTAACATTATGAGGGTCTTACAATGTCTAAAACTATGGAACGTACAAATTACAGCTCTGGTGCTCCCTTAGAAGCAAAGGTTGGCTACTCTCGTATGGTGAAGGTCGGCCCTTTTGTCATGATTGGTGGCACCACTGCTGTACAGCCTGATGGATCTGTCTATGGCGACGATGCGTACGAGCAAGCAAAATATATCTTTGAAAAACAAGTGAAGCTCTTGGAAGAGGCTGGTTCCTCTGCAAAAGACGTGGTCAAAGTGAATGGCTTCATCACGGACATGTCGTATGGTGCTGCAGTTGCTAAGGCATTTAGTGAAATATTCTTTGATGTTAAGCCGCTTTTTACCATGGTCGGTACACCAGCACTCAACAGACCTACGCAATTTGTTGAACTTGACCTGACTGCCATTATTCTCGACTAAAGCGCGATTATTCTGGACTAAACCTCGATTATTCTTGACTAAACCTCGATTATTCTGGACTAAACCTCGATTATTCTGGACTAAATCGTAGGAACCAAAAGAGCACGCCTTCTTTTTGCGGAAGGTGTGCTCTTTTTTATGGCCTTTGTGTGGCCAAGGATTTCTTCATGGAGAGGCGCACAAGTGCATGGTTTTACAGTAAAAAGCCCTTTCTAGGCAAGTGGCACATCATGGATACGCGTCATATACTTCATTTCTTCGAGCAAGGCGACGTACTGCTTTGGAGTTATGTGTGCAAGGCTTTTAAATTCCTTGTTCATTTGGGCTTGATCGTAAAAGCCAAGTTCCAGAGCAATCTCAACCATTTTGATTTTGCCCATATTATTGGTGAAGCAGGCGTGATGAAAGCGGGTTAAGAGAGCTTGGAAGCGCACCACTTTGCACAGCGTCTTAGCGGAACAGCCTATTTCGTCAGTGAAAAGTTTATTGAGATAACGTTCTGTATACCCAAGCTTTTCTGCAATTTTTTCAATTTTAATAAAGCCATTGCTATCATAAATCATCCTTTTGCAAAGGCTTACCATGTCGTGCTTGGAAAAGGCGAGGTCCTTTGGCTCGTAGATGCCGTTATAGATTTGCAAAAAGCGATGTACTTGCTCGGCTATATTGTTTGTCATGCTAAGGCTTTGTAAAAAGGGCAAATCGTGAACAAGTTCATGGAAGGGAAAGTGCTTCCCGATGAATTCTTTTCTGGATATATCTATAAAATTAGGTAAATAGCCATTCTCAAAGCGCACGCCAAAATAGAGCGCATCTTTTTGTAGACACCACGTACTTTGGCTGACACTTGGCCCGAATATAGTACCACTAATGGTGTACGCATTTTGTGGCGTAGTGCATATGTGTTCGCTTCTATGTGCATGTATATTTGGTAAATGACTGCTATTATCTATTGTATTTTCATGCTTAGGCGTGTAGCAAAATATCCATTCCATGCATCCGCTTGGTACAATATTCACCTCTTTTGTCTCTGATGCTTGAAAAGCATAGAAGTGTGAAATACCATCTCTAACATACACAGTTTGATAAAAAGCTGGTATTGCAAAAACAAGATAGGGCTGAGTTGTTTTTATATACTCTTCGGACACGTGATTTCCTTAAATGCAAAGAAGTATGGTCAATATAAAATAGCAGCATATCCCTATAATATTTTTGTTAGGTTCGCAATGTTTTCATGCTAACTATTTTTCTCTCGTAGTCCAAAATGCGCTGCGTAGTGCCTACAAAGAATGTGCAAAAAATACCATAAACGTAAAGTATGTTTTTCTTGTCATGCTTATTGTTCTTCTTTTGCAGTATAACATAGCAGTATAAAAGAAAAAATAATAAAAGTACGCGTTTTCTCCACTTTTACCTTTTTTGTCATTAGTTCTGATTTTTACAAGAAAGCGAAAACGATACCATGCATAAGAACTTCACCAAGACGAAAAATGCCGAGGCATTATACCCTTTGTTGGTGTCATTCGTTTATGGCGCAGGCGTATACACGCATAAAAGGAGCACTAATGAGCTATCCACAAGTTGATTTTCTATATTTGAATGAAGAAGACATGATCAAAGCTGGCGTTAAAGATATGGCTGCTTGCATTGAAGCCATGGATGAAATGCTACGCCTCTTGAAAATTGGTGATTTCCGTATGGGCGGTGAGAATGGCAATTCCCACGGCGTTATGATGACCTTTCCGACTGAATCTCCATTCCCTAATATGCCTGTTGATGGTCCTGACCGTCGCTTCATGGCTATGCCAGCCTATCTTGGTGGACGCTTTGATATGGCTGGTGTGAAGTGGTATGGGTCCAATGTTGAGAATAAAAAGAAGGGTTTACCACGATCCATCCTGATGCTGACCTTGAACGACAAAGACACAGGCGCACCGCTTGCCTACATGTCTGCTAACGTTTTGAGCGCATACCGCACTGGTGCTATCCCAGGTGTTGGCTACAAATACCTTGCACGTAAAGACGCTAAAGTCATGGGTATTATCGGACCTGGCGTCATGGGTCGCACAGCTCTTGCAGCAGCCATGGCTGTTCGTCCTGACATTGAAGTCGTGAAGGTTAAGGGACGCTCTGCAACATCGCCATCGACCTTGAATTTTGTTGACTACGTGAAGGCTGAATATCCTAGCATTAAAGAAGTCTACGCAGTTGAAACCGTTGAAGAAGTTGTGCGCGACGCTGATATTGTTACCTCTGCACCATCTGTTGTTTGTGGTGACTTTGCAAGTTTTCCATATATTAAAGGTGAGTGGGTTAAAAAGGGCGCTATTATTAGTTGCCCAGGTGCCGCTTTGTTTGACGATGATTTCCTTTTGAACAATGTCCGTAACGTTGTGGATAATATCAAATTGTACGAAGCATGGGCAGAAGAATATCCATACCCAACCTACAATGTCATTCCCATGCCTGCACTGCGCAATATGGACCTTATCCACGAAGGTAAAGCCACCAAAGATTGTCTTGAAGACCTTGGGGACATGCTCGTGGGCAAAATCCCCATGCGTCAAAATGACGATGAAATCTTTGTGTACTCCGTTGGCGGCATGCCTGTTGAAGACGTTGCATGGGGCACCATCTGTTACCGCAAAGCCCTTGAACTTGGCATCGGTACTAAGTTGAACCTCTGGACCAAGCCAGATTTGGCGTAGGCTAAAGGACTAGTTATGAACGATATTTCTGCTATGCGTATCGAAGAGCATCCTATTTTAGGTAAGCAAGAAAAAGGTGCACTCGTAACATTTTTTTATAATGGCAATCCCATGGAAGGCTACGAAGGCGAAGCCATTGCAGCTGCGCTTCGTGCGGCTGGCGTCATGGCTCACCGTCACACAGCTAAAGGCACACCGCGCGGCATTTTCTGCGCCATTGGCCGCTGTACAGACTGCGTCATGATTGTTGATGGCAAGCCCAATATCCGTACCTGCGTCACACCTTTGGTGGCTGGTATGAAGGTGCAAACGCAATACGGCGTGTCTGACAAGCCCACTGCAAGCAAATAAAGGAAATGTCATGAAACGCTACGACCTTATTATTATCGGTGCAGGTCCATCTGGTTTGTCTGCGTCCATTGAAGCAGCCAAGCAAGGCATGAACGTTGTTGTTTTCGACGAAAACGATCAACCGGGTGGCCAGCTTTTCAAGCAAATCCACAAATTTTTTGGCTCCAAAGAGCATAAAGCAAAAGTCCGTGGCATTAAAATTGGCCAAGACTTATTGAAAGAAGCCAATGCCTTAGGCGTTGAAGTTGTCCTCAGCGCAACCGTCATTGGTCTGTACCAAGAAAAAGAAATCACCGTGCGCAAGGGCGACTCCATCTATCACTATAAAGGTGATGCTATCATCGTTGCAACTGGTGCATCAGAAAATATGGTCACCTTTGAAGGCTGGACCTTACCTGGTATCATTGGTGCTGGTGCGGCCCAAACCATGATGAATATCCATGGTGTGCGCCCTGGTAAAAAAGTGCTCATGCTTGGTTCTGGCAACGTTGGTCTTGTGGTCAGCTTCCAGCTTGCGCAATGTGGCTGTGACGTTGTTGCTGTTGTGGATGCGGCTCCTAAAGTTGGTGGTTACGGCGTGCACGCGGCTAAAGTTGCGCGTACAGGTGTTCCTTTCTACCTGTCCCACACCATCAAGAAAGTTGAAGGAACTGACCACGTTACAGGTGTCACCATTGCAGAAGTAGACAACCGTTTCCAATTCATCGAAGGCACGGAAAAGCATTTTGATGTGGACACCGTATGCCTTGCCGTTGGTCTCTCGCCCATGTCGCAACTGCTGAAAATGGCTGGCTGTGCCATGGAAGACAATCCACGGCGTGGCGGTCAAGTGCCTCTATGCGACGCTTCTGGCAAGACTTCTGTTGACGGTATTTTTGTAGCAGGCGACGTATCTGGTATTGAAGAAGCAAGTTCAGCCATGATTGAAGGCCGCATTGCTGGCATTGCCGTTGCTGAATATCTCGGCTTTACCACCAAGGAATTCTTGGCTGAAAGCATGGAGACTCTCGAAGCTGCATTGCTCAGCCTTCGTCAAGGCATGTTTGCACCAGAAAACCGTGGCAAAGCCATTGCGCTCACTGAAGAAGGCATCCAAGTTTCCGAAAGCCTTCTCCGCAAGGGTTATGTGGCCGACGATGAAATCGCCCGTTTCCCTGGTGTCAGCACCTGTTCTGGTCGTGCCGGCGTCCACCCAGTCATCGAATGCACCCAAAATATCCCCTGCAATCCTTGCCAAGATGCGTGCCCAAAAGGCTGTATCCGCATTGGTGATCAAATCACATCGCTGCCAGCCTTGGACCCAGAAAAGCCATGCATCGGTTGCGGCATGTGCGTTGCCATGTGTTCAGGTCAGGCCATTTTCCTTGTGGATGAGACCTATGAAGACGGTTTTGCGACCATAACCTTGCCCTACGAATTCCTGCCGCTCCCACAACTTGGAGACAAAGGCACAGCCCTTGGTCGCGACGGTCAGCCCGTTTGCGAAGCAGAAGTACTCAGCGTCAAGGCTACCAAAGTCTTCGACAAGACCACACTTCTCACCATGAAAGTGCCTGCTGACTGTGCCATGAAGGCACGTTTTTACCGCGCTTAGTTTGGGATTTTAGGGAAGACTGGGGGAAGGGAAACCCTTTGGAAAGGGTTATCCCTTCCCCCA
>JAWXUA010000111.1:0-10057 GCA_044433065.1 Pseudomonadota bacterium | reverse complement strand
AACCCCCTTTTTTCAAAAAGGGGGTTCCCCTTCCCCCAGTCAATCTCAGCTACCGCCACTTATTCACAGGCGGCAGTGGCAAAACATTGATAGCTTCCACAAGCTCAGCTGGCTTGACACAGGCAGCCCCAACTTGGCCGACGACAATACCTGCCGCGTAATTAGCAAGGATGCAGGAATCAAGCAGGGAAATGCCTGCTGCATAGGCAAGAGCCACTGTGGCAATGACGGTGTCGCCTGCTCCAGTAACGTCAAAAACGCGCTGTGCCATGGTGGGCACATGCCAGACGGTGGGCGGCTGCGGCGACCGCGAAGCGCAGGCAGCGCAGCTAGACTTGTCTGAAGCATTGGATATATTAGGGGAAATAGGATCAGTGGTGAACAAAGCCATACCTTGGGCACCAAGCGTCGTGAGTAAGTTAGTACAAGAAAGCTTAGCGAAAATGGCATCACCAGCGGCAAGGATTTCGTCGGTGGTGTTGGTTGGTAGGTTTGCGCCCTCGCTGGTTTCCTTGGCATTGGGCGTAAGAAGCTGAACACCTTGATAGAGGTGGAAATTAGGCGTTTTAGGATCAACGAAGATAGCGGGCGGCGTTGGCTGCGCGGCGCAAAGGCTAAGCAAGCGATCCATGAACTCAGCGGTCACAAGACCTTTACCGTAATCGGAAACAATAATGACCTTATGCTGTGGAATATGGTCCGCAAGACGAGCCATAATCGCCTCAAGATGGGGACCTACGATGGGCGAAGCGTCTTCACGGTCAATACGCACAATCTGCTGCTGACGCGCCATGACACGAGTCTTGATGGTGGTTGGACGCCCTTCTATGGCAATAAGATTAAAACCAATGCCTTGGTCAGTGAGGGCTTTTTTCAACGCAGAGCTATTAGAACCCGTGCCACACACAGAAATGAGCTGTGGTAGGCCACCAAGAGAGCTGATATTACGCGCTACATTAGCGGCACCGCCCACAAGAAGACGCTCTTCAGCAACGCGGACCACAGGCACAGGAGCCTCAGGGGAAATGCGCTCAGCATCGCCCATAAGATATTCATCAAGCATGACGTCGCCCACAATGAGCACACGTTGCCCTGCAAAACGCGCTATATGCGACTGGCAGGTTTCAAAAGAAAGTTGGTAATCTGTCATGATATATGCCTTATACTTGCTGCGCTTGAGATGGACTTTGGTCTTGGCTTTGCTCAAGTCCTAAAATCGTAATAAGTCTCTGTAATTCTTCTATATTTGCATAACTTAAGGTAATTTTCCCCTTGGACTCAGTACCACTAATGCTGGTCTTGAGGGCCAAGTGCTCGGTAAGCCTTTTTTGCAACAGCTTCACAGCAGGAGCTTTACGTCGCGTGGAGCGTTGCTGTGCCAAGGGGGCTTGAGCACTGGGTGCGCCATCATGTGCTTGGGCGGCATTGTGTGTGTTATCAGGCACTTCTGCAGTAGTTGGGGCACATGGGGCACATGAGGTCTCACCCACAATGGAGTCCTGAGCTTGGGGCACATCACATATTGGCAAGAAGCCCTTTTCTTTCCAATGACTTACAGCATCCTCGGCATCGCGCACCGTAAAGGCTTGTTCAAGCATACGGGCATGCAAGGCAGCCTGTACTTCGGCATCTGTGATAGCCAGAAGGGCTCGGGCATGGCCAGCAGTCAAGGTTCCGCTAGCCACGTCAGCATGCATGCTTTCGGGCAATTGCAGGAGTCGCAAGATATTGGCAATGGCAGAGCGACTTTTACTGAGCTGGCGTGCAAGATCTTCTTGGCTGAGCTTAAAGGTCTCGCGCAAATGGTGCAGAGCTTGGGCCTCTTCCATAGGATTGAGGTCTTCGCGCTGTAAATTTTCAATGAGCGCCACGGCAAGCGTTTCTTGGTCCGTGAAATGGCGTACAACGACAGGCACTTCCACAAGTCCAGCAAGCTGGCTTGCCTTCCAGCGACGTTCACCTGCAATGATTTGGTAGCGCACTTGGCCAGCATATGGGCTTTGGCTTGTAAGCTGAGCTTCTTGATCTTGTGGCATGGGGCGCACAAGAATAGGTTGCAGGACACCATGCTCTTTGATGGAGGCGGCGAGCTCAGTGAGAGCCTCGTCGCTAAAAATTTTACGCGGCTGATCAGGATTGGGGAACATGACGCGCAAGGCAAGCTTGGTCACTTCCTCGGCCTTGGCTGGCTCGCTTGTATGGCGGAAGAGCGCGTCTAATCCGCGTCCTAATCTTTTATCTGGTGCGGCCATGGTCATCTCCTTGGCGTTAGTCTGGCTTTCTATTTTTTGTGCGTCATGTATGGGGAGCACACACAAAGCTCGCGTATCGCTTTAAGAAACGCTGATATAATAGAACTTTTGTTCCCTAATAAGGAAGTAAATGTATCCTAAAACCGCGGTGTATATAGACATACATAAGGTTTTTAGAAAAAACGCTGACGCAGTTAGGGGCAAAAAGGCATTACATCAGTGTTTCCTTGACTTTCATCCGTCAAAGCCTGAAAGTAGGAACGCTATTTTGTGAGGGCTTACCATGCAGCGCTTTACGGTATTCTTGCGAAGCTGACGCATGGGGCTTTGTTGACGCACAAAATGAATGCTAAAAAAATTTCCACCACGAAAACAATTGGAAGCGGCACGTCAACCATGCAGGAGCTTCCAATGGAGGCATAATGAGCGAAAGAGATTCTCACTTAGTCCGTTTGTACGACAAAAAAGGCACCTTGTTCGGCGTCATGATAAGCCCAGAGCTTTGGTCTCGCACAGAACGCACCGTGGCCCCTCATTTTGAACGTATCCTTGACGCCATGTACCCTGTGAACCGTGAAGAACCTCTTGAAGCGCTGAAAGAATTCAAGGATTACTGGGATTTCCGTTATGACTACGTGCCAGATGTGCATTGTGAACATTGCGGTGCAAAGACAGAAGACTGGGAAGCGGATCCTGTGCACCCATTCATTCTGCGCAATGCGACCCTAAGTGGCATGCTTGTGTTCACATGTAAGGCTTGTGGTGCTGGCATCCGTAAAAAGCATTTTAAGGATAAAATCCAGTTTGAATGCTCACCGCTTTGCGACAACAAAAAATAAGCTGTTCCAAGAACTTTGGAGACTGCCCATAATTTGCTTTGCACATAATGGGCAGTTTTTTTTGTGCCCTAGCGCTCTTAGCTAGCCTTAGGAGTGCGTTGTGGTCTACGCAAAATAACTTCCTTAGCCAGATTTAAATATGCCTCAGCGCCTTTTGATTTTATATCATAATGAATGATGGACTTGCCATGGCTTGGGGCCTCAGAAAGTCGTACATTGCGCGGCACAATGGTTTGAAAAATGTGGTCAGGAAAGCATTTTTCCACTTCAGCTTTGACTTGGTGTGACAAGCGGTTACGCACATCAAACATCGTCAAGACCACTCCAAGCAAGGACAAATCAGGGTTCAGGCGGCGTTTAACCTGCTCATAGGTTTGCAAGAGTTTAACAATACCTTCAAGGGCAAAAAACTCACATTGTAAGGGGATGAGCAGTTCTTTGGCCGCGCAAAGTCCATTAAGCGTAATGAGCCCAAGAGATGGCGGACAGTCGAGGATGATATAATCGTAATCATCTTCAACATTTTTAAGCATGTCACTGAGATAGTATTCTCTGGCCATTTTATCCACAAGTTCGAGCTCGATGGCCACAAGGTCTGTGGTTGCCGGCAAAACAGATAAAAAGCTTGATGCTGTAGGTACAATGGCCTCAGCGACTTTTTCTGGTGCAAAAAAAGACGTATAGAGGCTTTTGCTAAGCTCTTCCTGATCAATGCCGAGTCCACTTGTGGAATTTGCTTGTGGGTCACAATCCACAAGCAAAACACGCTTTTCCATTATTGCTAGGGATGCCGCTAGGTTAACAGAACTTGTTGTTTTACCAACGCCGCCCTTTTGATTAGCGAGTGCGATAATTCGTGCCATAAAATCCCTTTCCTATAGTAAATCCATGTTTCACATGAAACATAGCATCAAATGGTCAAATACATTCTTACTAAAAATAGTGCTAAATGAGCTTGGCCGCTTGGTCAATAGTCAATATAAAGAATTAGCAAAAAATCACATTTTTATTGTTTTTTTTGTAGTTCTATACGCACTGTACAAACCACCTGTTTCACGTGAAACAACACGATATACATAAAAAAAGGACCAGAAAGCCTAAGCCCTCTGGTCCTCATCAATCGCAAATACGTATCCTTAAACTTTGTAATAATCCCTATACCAATCTACAAAACGGGCAATACCCTCTTCCACTGTGGTGGACGGCTTAAAGCCTGTGTCGCGGATTAAATCATCCACATTGGCGTAGGTTGCAGCTACGTCACCATCTTGCATAGGCATCATATTCTTCACAGCCTTTTTGCCAAGACAATCTTCAATAACTTCAATGAAGTGCCCAAGCTCTACCGTATTATTGTTGCCAATATTATAAACGCGGTACGGTGCTGTACTGGAAGCTGGGTCAGGCTTATCAGAATTCCAGTCAGGATTGCCTTCTGGAGTTCTAAGCATAACGCGGTACACACCCTCAATAATATCATCAATGTAGGTGAAATCGCGGCGCATCTTACCATTATTAAAGACATTGATAGGCTCACCAGCAAGAATAGCTTTGGCAAACAAGAAGTACGCCATATCAGGACGGCCCCAAGGACCATACACCGTAAAAAAGCGTAAGCCTGTTGTAGGCAAATTGTACAAATGGCTATACGAATGGGCCATAAGCTCATTGGCTTTCTTTGATGCAGCGTACAGACTTACAGGGTGATTAACCGCTTCATGGGTAGAAAATGGCATGGCTGTATTCATTCCATACACAGAGCTAGACGATGCATACAGCAAATGCTTCACCCCATTGTGGCGGCATCCCTCAAGTACATTACCAAAACCCACAAGGTTGGCTTGCACATAGGAGCGTGGATTTTGGATGCTATAACGCACACCAGCTTGACCACCAAGGCTCACCACATGGCTAAAGCCCTCTTTGGCAAAAAGCGCGTCCATGGCCACATCATCAGCGAGATCCATCTCCACAAAGCGGAAGGCTTCACGACCTGAAAACTGGGCCATGCGGTCGCGCTTGAGCTGCACGTCATAATAATCATTCATATTGTCAATGGCCACAACAGTATGGCCTTCAGTCATAAGTCTTTGCGCAAGATGAAAGCCAATGAAGCCAGCACCACCAGTGATAAGAACGTGCATAAAAAAAATCCTTTATATCGATGCTATATGAAGATGAAAAATCGTTACCGTCGGCTCACAAATGACTGTAATGCTGTGCGTAAATACGCCACAACACGTGGAATTCGTTCGCTTTCTGCTAAAAGCATATCCATATCAGGTAAAACAAGAAACAACATGCGACCGTATTCCGTTTGCTGAAAAGGTCCTGTTGTACTGTGCGGCAGAATAGTCCGTAAAGCCTTAGAACCCATGATAATACAGACACGCGGTGCAAGAAATTGAAGACCAGCAAGATAGATGGGAGCATTGGCCTCAAGGTGCATATCCGTGGCTTGCGTCTGCTCTGTGCCTTGCGTCTGCTCTGTGCCTTGCGTCTGCTCTGTGGCTTGCGTCTGCTCTGTTGCTTGCGTCTGCTCTGTTGCAGCATCGCTATTTTGCGGTATACAGGCATCCCCATCAGGCAAGGCAATGGGCCAAAAGCAATGGGTTCCACGAGGCAAATTCAATTCGCCAAGGATACGACGCAAAATATCGCGGCGCGGTGCGTTAGGTGCGCCACCAAGGTCTTCACCCAAAGCCCAATACGTCCATAAAACAGGAGCACCTTTGGCAGTACTCAGGGTACTTTGTAAGCGGTCTTGCCATGCCTTAGGCCAATGTTCTGGCGGCATGGTGGTGGCTTGTGGGCCTTGCGCTTCTGACCTTACTAAAGGCGATTGAGCTGCTTGTGGGCTTGAAGCTGCACTTTGTGAAGCACCAATAGTGGAAGCCTCAGAGCTTTGCCCTTGTTCGCGCTGTACACGTCGACGTTGAACGCGCCCCTTCTGTTCAGCCTGTTCAGCCTGCCCTACATATACGCCCTGCCCTGCATATACGCCCTGCCCAGCATATACGCCCTGCCCAGCATATACACCCTGCCCAAGGTGCTTGCTTTGCACTTGAGCTGACACAGTATTCGCAAGACCTGTTCTGGCTGGCACAGGGGCTTTGGCTTCTGCACGCTGTTCTTCACGATCATCAGCAAGGCATGCAAGGGCTTCATCGTCAAGATAAACATGACGAAGACCTGCAGCATACCATGACCGCAATGCAGGATGCAGAGCTAAAGGTCCAGCAGCCATGACAGAGCACTCCAAGCCACATCGGCTTTACTTTGTTGTGGAATTTCAGCTGTTTTACCATGGCGGTCAAGAATATGCACAGCATTGGTAGCAGAGCCAAAACCAGCACCAGTGGAGCCATGAGCACCACCAATATAATTGCCGACAATCATATCAGCATTCTTGCGCTCAAGTTTACCGCGCATAGAGTCAAGCAAATTATCCGTCTCAGCAGCAAAGCCCATGACCTTCTGGTGAGGCTTTTTGGCATTGCCGAGGGTCGCTAAAATATCAGGATTGGGCACAAAGCGGATGCTAAAGCCATCATCTTGGCCTTGCTTCTTAAATTTTTCGCTACCGTGCGGCACAGGACTAAAATCCGCAACAGCGGCTGTAAAAATGCCTATGTCCATGGTATCCCAAAGACTCTCAGCCACCGTCAACATGTCACGAGCTGAACCAACATCATAGCGCGTAACGCCATACCCTTCTGGCAACCACGTATTCGCTTTGGTGTTGGGACCGCAAATGGCATGCACTTCAGCGCCGCGCAGCCACGCAGCCATGGCAAGCGATGCGCCCATAATGCCTGTGGAAGGATTGGTCCAGTGGCGTACCCCGTCCCAACGCTCTTGGGTTGGACCGAGGGTGACCATGACCTTCTTGCCCACAAGGCTAGGTCCCATGGCGGCCGAAGATGCGCTACTTGGGCTTCTGTCGTTTTTCTCCCATACAGCAAGCTCTTTCTGCACCAAAGCGCGCAAACCATGGGCATAAATCAGACGCAAATCCGCAAGTCTACCCTGTCCTTCTTCAAGACATGCCGTGCGACCACAAGCAGGTTCTACAATGATATGACCGCGTTGTCGCAATATTGCCATATTAGCCTTGGTCGTAGGATTAGCCCACATGGCTGGGTTCATGGCTGGTGCAATGACCAAGGGACCACGAAAAGCCAAGGCTTGGCAACTGACCATAGTATCAGCCATGCCGCAAGCAAGGCGCGCTATCGTATCGGCGCTAGCAGGTGCGATAACCATGGCATGAGCCGTTTGACCAGGTTCCAAGTGCTCAAAGGGGCCAGCCTCTCCTGCTCCACCAAACATAGCACCATAAACAGGACTTGCCCCCAAGGCCTCAAAGGTCAAGGGCGCAATAAAGCGCGTGGCCGCTGGGGTCAAGGTTGCGCTCACATGGATGCCAGCGTCGGACCACATGCGGACAAGGTCAGGTCCACGATAGGCTGCCACAGAACCGCAGACCGCAAGATGCAGTCTGCGGTTCTTGGCGAAATGAAAGGCGAGATGTGCGTCCACTATACAGCCACGCTTTATTGACTGATGCCTTGCTCTTGTACGCCGTACCCTGTTGCTTGGTCAGGGGAAACAGAGAAGGCAGGAGCTGTCATTGGGTCAGTGGTGTAATCTGGAGCTGGTTCAGCCTTTGGCTTTGGCTTCACAACACCATCAGGCAAAAATGGAGCAACCCATACGTCCATAATGGTTTTGTTATTGAAGCTTGAACCTTCAAAGATGGTGAAGACAGCCATGCGGCTATCACTTTGGAATACCATTAAATTTCTTTCACCGCTGCTCACAATGCTTCGTGCGTGCCAGCCTTTGCGCAGCATATTATGGGTCATGGCATTGACCAAAGATTGGCGCTCAAGGGGACCTTCAAAAATCTGTGAACCAGATTTCATGCCATCAATATTATACATGACATTGGTGAACTTGGCTTGCTCCACCATATCCACTGGAATAGGTACGGAAGCAAATTCAGAGTAATACACATCACTAGCGTATACCGTGGTTTCCGAAGAGCTTGAGGTGGTCATGCAACCTTGCAAGGCCACGAGGCTGAACATCAGTAGTGCTGGTGCAAAAATTTTGCGCATAATACGTCCTCCATGATAGTAACATATATAAAGAAGATAGAAGTTCCGTGAATTGTTTTTACCCTACCTAAAGTTGTGGCGAACCGCAAACAGTTGAGACACCATAAAATAATAATAAAAGTACATTTTTACACTTTTTCTTTCAAAACAATGCTTGCGTGGCACGCACCATATGCCTTACCAAGGTGCAGCATTCGTTATCTGTGAGGGAAAGGGAACAAAATCTGAAAATTTTTTCCCCCTTCCACCACACCCCCATCCCCTTTTTCAAACTTTTTCATTGCAACGAAAATACGTATTTTTATACCTATTTACGACGCATGAAAGAACGATTATACCCATTTTTACACGTAACGACACGATCTAGATAGCAGCGCAATTTTACGAGGAAAATACCCATGCACAACACGTTTACCCCCCCAGCACAAGAGCCCGAAGACCTCTTATTGAGCTCCTATGTTTATGATTTACCAGAAGAGCGTATCGCGCAATATCCTGCCGCTGTTCGTGGACAGTCGCGCCTTATGGTCATCAATCGTGCTGAGGGTACGCGAGAACATGGACATTTTTCTGATATTTGCGAGCATCTACCCAAAGGTGCTCTGCTTATCGTCAATAATTCCAAAGTTTTGCCTGCGCGTCTTCTTGGTCACCGTGCTAGCGGTGGCAAGGTCGAATTTTTGATGCTGACGCCTTTACCCTTGGTGGCACAAAGCGAGCTTGAGCTAGATACGACGCCTTTCCCAGTCTCTCTTTTGCCTTCTGATGCCTCTGGGGCCTCTGCATTCTCTGGGGCCTCTGCATCCCCCGCATTACAGTGGCGTATGGCCGAAGTGGAAGGTCTCCTCAAGGCATCCAAAGCTCTACGTTCTGGCGAAATTCTTGACTTTGGCCCAAAACTCAAACTTGAAGTCATCCACAAAGGTGACTTTGGCCGTAGCCGCGTCAAACTTTTCTGGCAAGGCGATCTTGGTGAACGCTTTGCCACCCAAGGCCATCTGCCACTCCCTCCATATATCCGACGTGAAGACGCCACAGCAGACCACGACCGCTACCAAACAGTCTTTGCCCGTGAAGACAAGCTTGGCTCCGTAGCCGCACCCACAGCCGGTCTGCACTTTACCCCTGAAATCCGCCAAAAACTTGCCGAGCACGGCATTGAATGGGCTGAGGTCACTCTGTATGTGGGCTACGGTACATTCAGTCCTGTGCGCTGTGACCACATTCTCGACCATGAAATGCATGCCGAGTACGTTACCTTGAGCCATGAAACTGTAGACGCCATTGAAAAAGCCAAGGCTGAAGGCCGTCCTGTTGTAGCTGTGGGCACGACATCGTCCCGCGTGCTTGAAGGCGTGGCCACCACATTAGGTTCACTACAACCATACACAGGTTGGATTAATATTTTCATGTACCCCGGCTATACCTTTAAGGTAGTGGACCAGCTCATCACCAATTTCCACTTGCCCGAATCTTCATTACTCATGCTTGTGTCCGCTTTTGCAGGTCGTATCAATATGCTCACAGCCTACAAAGAGGCTGTTGCAATGGAGTATCGCTTCTTTTCCTATGGCGATGCAATGTTATTAAAGTAATTTTTACCATTATTGATACGTTCACATGCGTGGAGAGGAAGGATATAAAACAACCTTCCTCTCCATTTTTTTTGTATAGAAACGTCCTTTACTATCAAAGAGTTATGGAAATTGTTCATTGTAGTACACTGCTGTGGTATAGAGAGTACGGCCTTTTACTCTTTACAAGGAAACTATTTATATAAATGGCAAATGCACTAAAAATATACAATAATGTAGTACTATTATACCATAAATGCAGAAAAAAA
>JAWXUA010000110.1:0-10156 GCA_044433065.1 Pseudomonadota bacterium | reverse complement strand
GACCCCCATCCCCTTCAAAGACTTTTATTTGTGGATGGGAGTGTAATCATTGGATGTACTTTGTGGCCACATGGGAAAGCTTGGGAGAGTTTGTGAGGCCCCAAATAGGCACAATCGATGAACTACGATGTACAGGGCGTAGGGATTTTATCGCAGAACGAGGCGAACAAGGTTTTGGCGAGGCGAGCGTATATGGACATACGTGACCTGAGCCAAAACCGAAGTTTAACGAAGTTATGCGGAAAAAGACCAAGCCCCTACTCTCTAGATGAACTACGATGTAAAGGGCGTAGGGATTTTTTCGCAGAACAAGGCAAACAAGGTTTTGGCGAGGCGAGCGTATATAGACATACGTGACCCGAGCCAAAACCGAAGTTTAACGAAGTTATGCGGAAAAAGACCAAGCCCCTACTCTCTAGATGAACTACGATGTACAGGGCGTAGGGATTTTTTCGTCTGGCTAGGCGAGCGAGTTTTTTACGATAGGAGTGTATAAATAATACTCGACTGGAGTAAAAAACGAAGCTCAACAACGCCAGACGGAAAAAGACCAAGCCCCCCTATTTACCCCTACTCTCCACAGACCTAGCATGAGCTTCGAGTCCCTCGAGTCTGGCAAGGCGGGCAATGGATGCCGCATGGTCAGCCATAAAGGAGACAGAGGCAGCAACGATGCTCGTACGCTTGCAAAAAGTCTGCACAGAAAGTGCCGAAGAAAAACGCGCCGTGCCCATAGTAGGAAGTACGTGATTCGGACCAGCATAGTAGTCGCCCACAGGCTCAGGAGAATTAGGACCAAGGAACAACGCACCAGCATGACGCAAGCGACCAACCAAATCCCAAGGGCTTTCTGTAAGAACTTCAAGGTGCTCAGGGGCTACGAGATTGGCAAGCATGATCGCACGATCCATATCAGGAACGACAACCACAGCACTCCAGTCGCGCAACGATGCCACCGCAATGTCCACACGAGGCAAGGTCGCAACCTGACGCTCAAGCTCAGCAAGCACAGCTGTAGCGAGCTCGGGCTCCGTGGTGATAAGAACAGCTGATGCAAGGCTGTCGTGTTCAGCCTGTGAAAGCATGTCCGCAGCCACCCAATCAGCGCGTGCCGTATGGTCCGCAACAATAAGGATTTCACTAGGGCCTGCAATCATGTCAATGGCAACGCGGCCTTGGACAAGGCGTTTCGCTGTGGTCACGAAAATATTACCTGGACCAGCAATAACATCAACAGCTGGGATTGTCTGCGTGCCAAAAGCAAGCGCGGCAATAGCCCAAGCGCTGCCAGCACGGTAAATTTCAGTGATACCAAGCACATGCGCTGCAGCCAAAATATGAGGATTGACCGAACCATCAGCACGTGGCGGCGTCACTACAGCAATCTCAGGCACACCAGCAACTTGTGCAGGAATGGCGTTCATAAGGAAGCTGGAAATTAACGGTGTATTGCCACCCATACCACCAGGAACATAAAGACCTGCGCGGTCAACTGGATTGACTTGCTGGCCAAGCACAGTGCCATCTGGGCGCGTCATGAACCAAGAACGCTCTTTTTGCGCTTCGTGGAAAGTCCGAATATTCTCAGCCGCTGTGCGGATTATATGCATATCTTCTGCAGATACACAAGCCACAGCCGCGGCAATCTCTTCTGCACTCACAGGCAACATGGCCGCTGTGAACTCTGGGCAGTCAAAGCGCGCGGTATACTCCGCTAAAGCTGCGTCGCCCCGCGTCTGAATGGCGTTCAAAATATCGCGAACAGCAGGCTCGACGCTATTCTCAGGATTTTCACGACCTGCAAGCATGTCCTGCAATAAAGGCCAATCAGCCTTGGATTGAAATGTAAATGTACGGCAGACCATGATGACTCCTTTCAAAAATATACTGCGTGCCTCTGTACTATAGAAGCTTCACAAAAATGTCGAGTTGAGAGTGCTGGGGGAGGGAGGAAACTTTTAAAAAAATTTCCCCCCTCCCTCCTTCCAAACTTTTTAATTGCGACGAAAATTAACGGCTTTAATGACATTTAGCGCATGGAGAAAGATGTTTGGCTCAGGTATTCAGGGTAAAACAAGCAGGTATATCTGATAAAATGAGGTTTTTTAGATTTTTATCAGGTATATCTGATAAAATAGGAGTTTTGGTGGATTTTATAAGATATATCTGATAAAAATATCTTGAAAAAAAGATATATCTGTCTCAATATCTTTTGAGCACAGGAGGTTCCTATGATTAGCCGAGAACTTTATTTGCAACGTATTCGACCTTTTATTGATAAAGATATCATTAAGGTACTTACAGGTATCAGACGGAGCGGAAAATCTGTTCTGCTTAAACTCATTGCCAATGAACTCATGCAAAATGGCGTACAGGAAAAGCAATGCATTAGTTATAACTTTGAAAATATGCGCTATCGCCATTTACTGACAGCAGAAGCGTTGCATGATGAAATTGCCAAGCGTATTGAAGAGATTGGTGCTAAGGCATATCTCTTTCTTGATGAAATTCAGGAAGTTAAGAATTGGGAATTGTGTATCAACTCTCTGCGCGTCGCCTATGATTGTGACATATACCTTACAGGTTCCAATGCAAAGCTTCTTTCTGGTGAGCTTGCAAGCTATCTTTCAGGACGATATATTGAATGTGTCATATATCCATTCTCATATGCTGAATTCATAGCACTGTATAAAGAATACCATGTAGATACTGATGCACATCAACTGTTTAGCACCTATCTACAACTTGGAGGCATGCCTTATCTTGGAAACTTACAATTTGTAGAAGAGCCATGCACTCTTTATTTAACAGAACTATATCATTCCGTAGTTTTAAAAGATATTGTGAAGCGTTATGGCATTCGTGATATTGATTTACTTGAACGTATTATTGTGTATGTCATGGCACATGTCGGCACTATTTTTTCAGCAACAACGATTTCTAAGTATTTGAAAAGCGAAAGTCGCAATGTAGCTCCTGAAACCATATTAAACTATCTTAAAGCCTGTGAAGATGCTTTTTTATTGTATCGTGTGAAGCGCGAAGATATGCAAAGGAAAAAAATTCTAGCCTCAAATGAAAAATTTTATATTGCGGACCATGGTATACGCCAAGCTGTTTGGGGTAGAAATATGCGTGATATAAACTTAGTGCTTGAAAATATTGTGTATATGGAACTTTTACGACGCGGCTATCGTGTTACCGTTGGCAAAGTTGCAGAAAAAGAAATAGATTTTATTGCCGTTAAGCAAGAAAATAAGATTTATATTCAAGTATGCTATCTACTTGCGAGTGAAAGCACCATTGAACGGGAGTTTGGGGTCTTTAAAAGTATCCCCGACAATTACCCAAAATATGTTCTATCTCTTGATGACTTTGACATGAGCCGCGACGGCATTGTGCATAAAAACATCAAAACATTTCTCTTACAAGACTCAATATAATAGGCATCATATTTGAAAGGTACGTATAAGGCATCCCTCTAAATTGAGCTCAACAAAAAAATTGCGGCCAGTTCTATCTCCAAAGAAGATAGAACTGGCCGCTAAATAGGTTCTTAGGACCTAAGTCCTAAGCGGGGTGGAGGGGCAGAGCCACCCCCTCTTACATTACATTCGCAAAGCAATACCTTCAGGCGACAGCTTGCGCTCGAGGCGAGCTGCGTAGGTGGACATGGACCAACAGCAGATGAAGTAGAGGAAGGCTACAGTTGTGTAGATTTCCATGGGGTAGACCATGAGGCGGTTGTTGATGCCTTGGGCTACGAAGGTCAGTTCCAGAACACCGAGAACGAAGGCCAAAGACGTGTCCTTAAAGATGGCGATGAACTGACCAACGATGGCTGGAATCATCTGCTTCAAGGCTTGAGGCAGGATAATTTTACGCATGGCTTGGAAGAAGTTGAGGCCTGTGGAATAGGCGGCTTCTATTTGCCCTGCTGGGATATTTTGGATACCGGAGCGCACGATTTCAGCGAGGTATGCACCTGTGAAGAGGGTCAGCGCGATGGTTGCGGACCAGAACACGTTGAAGAAGGTGTTGAAGACCACAGGGATGAAGAAGTACACCCAGAAGATGACGATGATGAGCGGATTACCACGGATGAGCTCGATGTAGAGCATGCATGGAATGCTGACCACACGGTTCTTGGAGGCACGACCGATGCCTACGAAGAGGCCGATAAAGAAGCTGACAGAGATAGCGATGATGGCCATGAGCAAAGAATAGGCAAGACCACCAAGACCATTGAAAAGCTCGTCGGGCTGACCGTTAGGGTAATGCCAGATGAGCAACGCGCGGAAGTTGTCGGCGATGACGGACCACTTGAAGTTCCAGAGGCCGAGGAGCGCGGAGTACACAAGGAAAGCGAGAAGCGCTAGGAAGGCAGCCTTGCAAAGCAGGATGA
Source organism: Pseudomonadota bacterium (assembly GCA_044433065.1). GTDB lineage: Bacteria > Desulfobacterota > Desulfovibrionia > Desulfovibrionales > Desulfovibrionaceae > Nitratidesulfovibrio. The sequence continues at coordinate 5,751 of JAWXUA010000110.1, read as the reverse complement.
TGCCTTTTTTGGTGAAGTCCATGGCGAGATGGATACGGGCCATGGTTGGGGTGTAAGCAGCATTGAGCGCGGCTTGGCGTCGGATATAGCGACGGTGATGGAGTGCCACGGCAATGGGGCGGATGACGACATTACGCACAACGCGGAATGGCCACGTGATGGCACGGACGAAGAGGACTGGGAGCGAACGCTTGGACATGGAATCGAGGCGCAAGGTCCCGTTGACGCCGTTAAGAATGAACGAAATGATAAGGGACAGCGAGAGATAGAGAATGGTGGCAGCTGAAGTTGCTTCAAAGCCACGGAATGTTAGGGATTCTGCTTGTTGTGCATGCCATGTGAGTTCAGCAACACCAACAACCATGGCGAGGGATGAATTCTTCATATTATTAAGGAATTCACTGCCAAGTGGTGGGATGATGGCGCGGAAAGCCATGGGCAGAATGATGGTTCTGAGGACTTGGAAATAGGTCAGGCCAGAGGAGTACGCGGCTTCGAGCAGGCCTTTAGGAATGGATTGCAAGCCAGCGCGGATGACTTCTGCCATGAAGGCACTGGTGTAGACAGCGAGGCCAACTGTGGCACACCAGAATTCAAAGTCGATGGAGAAAAGCGGTTCACGCAGATTTTCTGGCAAGACCATAGGGAAGGCGAAGTACCAGAAAAAGAGTTGGACGAGAAGCGGCGTATTACGGAAGAATTCGACCACAGCTGTGGCGGTATAGCGTAAAGGCTTGAAGAGCGAGAGACGCGCCAGACCAAGGGTTGTACCTAGGGTCAGGGCGAACACGGAGCTGATCAAGGAAATCTGGACGGTGGTACGGAGACCTTTTAAAATCTCATGGCCAAGGTTGACGCCATAGGTTTCATTTTCGGTATAGAGGATAGACCAGTCAAAGGTATAGCCGAAGTCAAAAATATAACCCCAATAGAACACCATCAAGAGAGCAATAACCGCGAGCACAGCATACTGTACCCAGCTTTTTTCGAGCCAGTAACGAATCATGGTAAAGCCGTTTGCTTGGAAGTGAAAGAAGAGAATTCCTGCATAAAACACAAAATGTAGCCCACTCTCTTCCAATATTCACCCATGCGGCCATGAATTTCTTAAAAAAAGCAAGCCATCATCCGCAAATAAAAGTCTTTGAAAGGGATGGGGGTCTGGGGGAAGGGAGCACTTTCTCCAGAAAGTTGTCCCTTCCCCCAGATAATTTAGCCTATAAAATTAAGGCCACAATTCGATTTGGCCAGCGAGAGGCATAGCGAATGGGGATTCAGGGCCATACCACTTAGCGTAGATGGACTGGTAGGTGCCGTCGCGCCACATATCTTGGAGAGCGGAGTTGACAGCGTCACGGAGAGCGGAGTCATCTTCTGGGATAGCGATGCCGTAAGGTTCATCGGAGAGGAAGTCGCCGATAACTTCGTACTTACCAGGTTCTTTAGCTGCGTAGCCAACGAGAATGGAAGCGTCGGTAGACCAACCTGCAACGCGGCCCATTTGAAGAGCTTGGAAGCATTCGGATTCTTTTTGGAAGGAGATAACGCTGCTATCTGGGTCAGCACCAGCTTCTTTCAAAGCGCGCTTTACGTTAACTTCGGAGGTGGTACCTTGCATGGTAGCGATTTTCTTGCCTTGCATGTCTGCAAGGGACTTGTATTCGCCAGTCTTAGCAAGAACTTTTTGACCATCGAAGAAGTAGGTGATGGAGTAGTCAACAGACTTGTCACGCTCACGGGTGTGGGTCATGTTGGATACGGAGATGTCAACGCGGCCTTGTTGAACGTATGCAACGCGGGTCTTGTTGTTGACAGCAACGCGTTCGATTTCAACGCCGAGGCGCTTTGCGATTTCGGAAGCGATGTCGTAGTCAAAACCGCCCCACTGGCCTTCTGCATCGTAGAAGCCACCAGGGATGGAGTCAGTCATGATACCAGCGCGGATTGTTTTGTCTTTCATGATACGGTCATAAGCAGGACCTGCCTGTGCAACGGTGCTGAGGCCGAGAGTGAGGGCTGCAGCGATAGCGACGAGTTTACCGAGACGCATGAGGATACTCCCAAGTAATGTGTTGCGAAACAGCCGTGTCGCATAAAAAGCGGCGCGGACGAAGCCTATAAACAATGCTCCAATCAAAAGTAAGAGCCAACGGCGAACCGTCATATATGCGACGTGCCCATGTGGGGATGAACACGCATAGCATCGAGTAAAATAAACACAAAAACGCTACATGACATGAACGTTAGTAAAACCAACGTGAATGCAATGAAGCTTAGCGCACCAAGATTTTGCTTAAGAATTCTTGTGAGCGTTCGTGCTGTGGATTATTGAAGAATTCGTGCGGCGTATTTTCTTCGACGAGGATGCCTTGGTCCATGAAGATGACGCGGTCAGCAACTTCGCGAGCAAAGCCCATTTCGTGGGTAACGCAGACCATGGTCATGCCTTCGCGAGCGAGTTGGCGCATAACGTCGAGAACTTCGTTAATCATTTCAGGATCAAGAGCAGAAGTCGGTTCGTCAAACAACATGATTTGTGGCTTCATGGCAAGGCCACGGGCAATGGCCACTCGCTGTTGTTGACCACCAGAAAGCTGACCAGGGTACGCGGAAGCTTTGTCAGGAATATTAACCTTCTCGAGCAATTCCATAGCGGTCTTGGTGGCTTCTGAGTGGGGAATGCCACGCACCATGGTTGGCGCAAGAATGATATTATCGAGCACGGTCATGTGCGGATACAAATTGAATTGCTGGAAAACAAAGCCAATTTCTGCGCGCAATTGCGTGATATTGGCGCTTGGTGCGTTAATATCAACGCCATCAACAATAATGGAACCTTTTTGGATAGGCTCAAGCTTGTTGATGCAGCGAATAAGCGTACTTTTACCAGAACCGCTTGGCCCACAGATGACAACAACCTCGCCTTTTTTGATGGTAAGGTTAATATCATTAAGGACATGCAGTCCACTTGTATACCATTTATGGACGTGTTCAAATTGAATCACAAAAACGCTCCAGTTCACTTCTATGTGATATAAGAATGCCGTTGTATAGCATAAGGCCCTCACATAGACAAGAGAGTGAGGGCTCATATGAAAACAAAATTGGTATTTTTTTACAAAAACGTTCTATCGTTATGGTAAATCACTATATTCTCACAGTATTTTTATATGCGAATATTGTAAACTACGTAAAAAAGCGTGACACTAAGGATACAAAATCCTCTGCGCCACACCTTGTTAATGTCCTGCGTAATCAAGAATATTATTCAGATTATTACTTTTTTCCGTAATGGTCGTACCTTCGATGAGGTGTCGATGCAGACGCCAAGCATCCATATCAATATAATCTATGCGGCCTTGACTTTCTGCATGAAGATATTCTTGAATAATTTCAAGGACTTCATCAATAGGAAAGTACATACCTTCAAAACTAATACGCACCATATCGCCACTAAAATCCACAGCGTCATCATCCAGCAAGAGTTCCAAGCGTTTGATAAGACTGCTTTTCTCTTCTGAGGCTAGCGGATGCACGCTGCCGTAGACCTTCACAAGAATATTTCGCACACTGTATCCTTATATAGTAGGGCACATTCGCTGCGCCGTTATATGTCCATCAGTAAAAACATCATGACATTTTTTCCTTATCTATCAAAAAGCTTATCATTGTGACAAGCTCCCAAAAGGGCCATGGTTCAAATGTGGCCAAGTCCGAAAGGGACTTTCTGCACCAAATGCCATGCGAAGGCAGCAGCGCATGACACAATGGCACAAAGCCACATATCCTCCCCCTTGCCGTACCACCCGTATCGCCCTCCCCTTGCGATGCGGGTGGTCTGGTTTGTTCGTACGTGCTAGAAGGAGGGCAAAAAAGTGAGTTTTATTTCAATCAAAGTTCAAGTATTTTTAGGCATTTTTTCATTATGATGCGAGCACTTCATACAATTTCTAGATTTTGTAACACCTATGACCATATTGTAAGCAATTTTTTGACAAAATGATGACGTAATATTCTTGTAACATTCAATATAAAGATTTGTTATCGTAGATAATTTATAAAATTATCAGCATATAGCAGACACAGTTTGTGGCATACTTTAACAAACGTTACAGCCATATGAAGCTTTGGCAACGACGTTATATTTCACTTGTGCACAGTTCAAAATCTTTGATAGTTTCCCCTTCAAGTGATGCACGACATCACATAAACAATTTTGAAGGAAAAATTATCATGAAACGCATTGTTACTTTGCTTTTGGCCGCTGGCCTCGTTATGGGCGCATACACTGGCGCACAAGCTGCTGACGTTAAAATCTCTGGTAAGTGGAACTTTGGCTTTAACTTCACCGACAACTTGGGCTATGGCGAAGGCGAAGACGACTTCGAAGCAACCCAACGTTTGCGCTTGCAAATGGATATCATTGCTAGCGAAAACCTCAAGGGCGTCATCTTCTTTGAAATCGGCGACCAAACTTGGGGTAACGTTGACAAAGGTGGTGCACTTGGCGCGGACAAGTGTGTTGTTGAAGTAAAGCGTTCGTACATCGACTGGACCGCTCCTAATTCTGACTTGAAAGTCCGCATGGGGATCCAAGGTCTTACAACCCCAGGTGCCGCTTTCGGTTCCCCACTCATCGACGACGACGTTGCAGCGTTGACCTTGTCCTACGCTGTGAGCGATGAATTTGCTTTGACCACTTTCTGGGCACGTCTTTATGATGGCCTGAGCGATGGCGACGGCAACGACGAAATGGACGTTTTTGGTTTGATGGCTCCTATCTCCATGGACGGCCATAAGGTAACCCCTTACGCCATTTACTCCAAAATCGGTGAAAATGCAGGTAAAAGCGATACAAGTTACATTGTTGGTTCCGATGCTGATGCCTACTGGCTTGGCGTAGCCTACACCATGTCTGCTTTTGATCCATTCACCTTGAAGCTTGACTTCATCTACGGCAACCTTGACGCTGAAGACAACACCAAGGACGCTTCTGGCTGGTTGATCGACTTTAAGGCTGCGTACGCTCTTGACATGATGACCCCTGCTATCATCGGTTGGTATGCTTCTGGCGACGACAAGAACGACACCGAAAGCGGCATCATGCCTGTCATCAGCACCGCTGACGCATGGGCTCCTACTTCCTTCGGTTATGTTGGCGCAGCACACACTCTCGACGGCAACATCAGCGACCACGGTGCTAACGGTACTTGGGGTCTTGGCATCGAAATCGCAGACATCTCCTTCGTTGAAGACCTTTCCCACGTAGTTCGTTTTGTCTACGTTGCAGGCAACAACGAATCCGACTCCACAGGCTCTGCAAAGCAAAGCTCTGTGTACTTCACCGAAGATGACTCCGCCATCGAAATCGACCTTAATACCAAGTACAAGATTTACGAAAACCTCACCTTCCTCCTTGAACTCGGCTACATCAACCTTGATATTGAAAGCGTCGATACCGAAAACGCTTTCAAGGCTGGCTTCAACTTCATTTATTCTTTCTAATTTTATGGGCGCACGTCGCCTATAACGTGGCAGAGGATTGTTTGTTTACGCCGAGGCTCGCAAGGGTCTCGGCGTTTTTACGCCCAAGCTGGACCCAATCTCTTCCCAACCCGCTCCCCTGTTGCACCATTGCCCTTAGCTCCATTTTTCTCTACACTCTCCCTACTCCCCATGCGCCGTAAATTTTCTTAAAAAAACTCACTCCCTCCGCAATTAAAAAGTTTTGAAGGAGGATGGGGGGTCTGG
>JAWXUA010000109.1:0-10183 GCA_044433065.1 Pseudomonadota bacterium | reverse complement strand
GAGGCCATAACGCAGACCTGTTGCATAGTCTTCGCGACCATGGCCAGGTGCGGTGTGGACGCAACCAGAACCCGTGTCCAAGGTGACGTAATCAGCCAAGACGATAGGCGATGGACGGTCGTAGAATGGGTGTGTGGCTTGCAAGTGTTCAAGGGCGCGGCCTTCTACACGGTTCAGGATTTCATAGCCTTCCCAACCGAAATTCTTAGCGCACTCTTCGAGCAGACCTTCAGCCAAAACGTAGGTTGCGCCATCATGCTTAACCACAACGTATTCATATTCTGGGTGCACAGCCACAGCCATATTGTCTGGCAAGGTCCATGGTGTGGTGGTCCAGATGACAACAAAGGAATTTACTGGCTCAATGCCGAGCACTTCAGTCACGCGTGGGTCTTGAAGTGGGAAGCGCACGAAGACAGAATGCGAAGTGTGGTCAGCGTATTCAACTTCTGCTTCAGCAAGGGCCGTTTGGCAAGAACAACACCAGTGAATAGGCTTTTTACTGCGCACAAGGCTACCTGTGGCTGCAAAATTGCCAAGTTCACGAGCAGTTGCGGCTTCGTATGCTGGTTGCATGGACATGTATGGCTTGTCCCATGCGCCAAAGAGACCTAAACGCTTGAATTCTTTACGCTGAATATCAATATATTTGGAAGCGTACTTGCGGCAACATTTGCGCACAGCATGAGCAGGCATGGTCTTTTTCTTTTCGCCAAGCTCTTGCTCTACCTTCAATTCAATGGGCAGACCATGACAGTCCCAACCTGGCACGTATTCAGCGCGGAAGCCTTGCAAATTGCGCGACTTTACGATGATGTCTTTCAATACCTTATTGAGTGCGTGACCAATATGGATATGGCCGTTGGCATATGGAGGGCCATCGTGCAAGACGTAGGTTCCTTGCTGACCAGAAGCGTCAACCATGGCTTTGTATGCATCAGCTTGTTCCCATTGCTTGAGCATTTCTGGCTCACGTTGGGTGAGGTTTGCTTTCATGGGAAATTTGGTGTCGGGCAATTGCAAAGTCTTTTTATAGTCACTCATGATAATTCCTTTGAATGGAGCGTCGGGCGCATAGGTCAGCAAGGGTAAAAAGAAATATTTGGAACAAGCGGCGCAGGAAGTCAAGCATTATGGCGTGACAAAGCATTATCCATGCCACTTGTCATGAATATGTCACGATGAATGCTCTGAGGCGAGCTGTTTTTTCATCGTATCCTTATAAATAGGACGATTTCAAAAAGTTTCTAGCAAATGCTTGATGTGCCGCTTAATAGCATTGTTCAATAATCTTGTCTAATCTGACAGGCTTATGCTTGGTAAAGCCTTGATCGCATGGTTAGAACTGTGCTGGTTTACCGTCTGCCATGGTCGCAACTTCACGAAGCAAGCGCAAGGTCTCTTGTGCTTCAGCGGCATCAAGTTTGCGCAGTGCAAAGCCAGCGTGCACGATGATGAAGTCACCAAGTTCAGCGGCTTCTGGTAAGAGCAGGCCAGATACGTGCAAATAGGTCTCACTTTGGCCGACGCGGGCACGGAGCATGCCACCTTCTTGGATTTCAACAACTTCAGCTGGTATTGCGAGGCACATAGGAAATTCCTTTATTCATCGTAAGTTATGAGTATACTTTTCAAATTGTACAGTAAGGTATGGCACTGGTGTCAATGTGAAAAGTTTTTATATGCGGGCTTGCCATTGGCCACCGGCATGTTCAATGGCCTTAAGTACAGTTGTACAAAATTCGGGCATTTGAGCTGCGACTCTTGTTGTGAGGCTGAGGCTTTGGCTTGTATAATCAGCAGGTTCCATGCCTATAACTATGGTGTCTGGGCGGTGACCTGCCAGCTCACAGAGAACGAGGGTATCCACAAGGTCAGTTTGGTGTAGAGAGTCGCTGAAGGCTATGCTTTGGCGGAGGTCTTCACCTTTGAGGATGTGAATGGTTCCTGCGGAGCTTACTTTATGTGCTACGCTGTTTTGTCTTGCATTTTGGCTCACCACGTTGACAGCGTCGAGGACGATAAGCGTTTCACACGATATCATGGCGTCCATAAGCAAATAACCCTGCGTACCGCCATCAAGCAAGCGAACATTATCTGAAAAGATGTAGCCGTGCTCAAGACTTTGCACAGCGCGCACTCCAAGCCCTTCATCAGTGTAGAGTATGTTGCCCACACCCAAAACCAAAATAGATTTTTTCAATGTCATAGCTCGTCCTTTTTGGGTGCATCTGATGGTTTGGTAAAATCCACCAAATGCAAGAGGTACGAGTCGTGAGCCTTTCTCGCTTTGATTATGACATGCCCATGAAGGTCGTCAAGCGTGACGTGAACCCACCACTCAAATAGGACTAGAGACTAGACTAGGCAAGGTGTAGAGAACAATGAGAATACGCAAATTGAGCTAAAATTGAGCTTAAATTACCTAGGCTTGCTCGCTTGCGGCGAGTTTTGCTAAGGCATCATGAATTTCAGCGCGTGCAGCTTCAAGGAATTTTGGGAAGACAGGTTGCAAGACTTCAGATAGGCCAATATTCCACGTATTGTAATCGTAAGGCTCAATGCCGACAACGCGCATGCTTGGTCGTCTACCACACAGTAGTTCTGCCATGGTTAAAGAGTCAAGTAAATCAATGTCATGGATGGATAAGCGTTGGCTTTCTTTTTGTACGAGATCATCTTCACCAAGGCGGTAGATGGTGCCTGGCTCGCTATTGGTGTGCAAAATATCTAAGACAATAAGTGCGTCATAGTCTTCAAATAAATAGAATATATCCTGTGTAAACGTACCAGCTTCCATGATGGACACATTTTCTGGCCAGGTCTCTTTTTGTAGGGCTTCTGCAGCAAAAACGCCAACACCTTCGTCAGTTAAAAGCATATTGCCAATACCAAGAACGAGTAGTTTTTTCATGATGTTCCCTTTATATATGTACAAAATATGAGATAAATATACCTTTTCTTAGCTTTTTGGGCAATGCCTTACGTTGACAAAAAAAGATATAGAAAAGAGCAATACCGCTTTATTTCTTGCTCTATGATTGTGAATTGAGGAATAAAGTATGTATATATTCTGTTGTGGCACTACCATGTTAGTAGGTGATAATAAAATTCAATGTATATGCATGATATAATAGAGTAAAAAGTTCATCTTTTTTAATATATTGATATAGAAAGATGTTTTTGTATTTACTAATTTGACTCCTTTTTTTACAAAGTAGAGCGTTCATTTTTTACTTTACTATCATAAACTAGTGCATCTGTGCACTAGCTGTAGTGCACATGGTCATAAATGATGCAAATTTACACTGATATTTTTATGTAAATCTGGTAGTGTTGCAAAAATGCGATTTTGTGACAAGTGAAAAGTCTGAGAGAATAGATGAAAGTTTACATCCTGAATGCTGCGACTCGAAAATATATAAAAATCCTATAAAATTGATAACTTAGCGTGTACATCCTCTATGAAGATACTAGCCTTTATACAAAATTTCTTTCAAAGCTATTGTGACTTTTAGCTTTTTTAGAGGCGCGGATGGAATGAGTCTTCAATATATTAGGTACGAATACTTTGGCCAATAGGCACTGAATACTGCGTATGCACAGCAAATTGAAGGTTAATGTAACTGCTTTTTATGACAATATTTCTTTGTAACTATTCGAAAAAACAAGTATAAATCTTAATTCCATGCTCTTATTATAGCGTGCAAGCTGTTTTTAGAAAGCTTTTGGTATCATAGTTGCAAAGCACGTGGCCTAGTATTTTTTTTAAAAGGATGGTCACATGAGTACAGAACAGGAATTGGCGAAACAACAAAATTTGCGCCGAGTTGTAGGCTCTTCGGTTATCGGAGCAGTTATTGAGTGGTATGACTTTTTCTTGTATGGCGTTGTTGCAGGCCTTGTTTTTAATAAGCTGTACTTCCCAGACTTTGACCCAACTGTGGGTACTATGATGGCTTTTGCCACCTTTGCAGTGGGTTTTGTGGCCCGTCCTATTGGCGGTCTGATTTTTGGTCACTATGGTGACAAGCTTGGCCGTAAGAAGGTCTTGATTATCACCTTACAACTTATGGGCGTTTCAACAGTAGCCATGGGTTGCATTCCTTCTTACGAAAGTATTGGCATCTGGGCTCCGCTCTTGCTGACTTTCTGCCGCTTAATTCAAGGTATTGGCCTTGGTGGTGAATGGGGTGGTGGCGTTTTGATGGCCTTTGAATCTGCGCCTGAAAATAAGCGCGGCTTATACGCTTCTTTGCCACAAGTCGGTCTATCCCTTGGTCTTTTGTTGGCCACTGGCGTGATTGGTATACTTTCCTTTGTCCTTTCTGAGGAAGCATTCTTCCAGTGGGGCTGGCGTATTGCATTTATGCTCAGCAGTGTTTTACTTTTCCTCGGCTACTATATTCGTACCCGTACTAAAGAAAGCAGTGAATTTGCTGAAAGCAAGGACTCTGCCCCTGAAGCAAAGTTCCCACTCTTGGACGCTTTCAAATATTATCCAAAGCGTATGATGGCTTGCATGGGTGCTCGCTGTATCGATGGTGTCGCCTTCAACGTCTTTGGTGTGTATTCGCTCAGCTACTTGACACAGCACTTACAAGTCAGCCAAACCGTGGCCCTTGGTGCTGTTATGGCGGCATCTGTTGTCATGTCTTTTGCCATTCCTTTCTGGGGTCACATGGCAGATAAGTATGGCAAAACAAAGCTTTATGGTCTTTGTGCCATCATTTTGGGTCTCTCTTGCTTCCCTGCATTCTGGACTTTGCACAACTATTCCGACAACCTCTTCTTGCTCTACGTTGCCATCATCATTCCTTTTGGCATCGTCTACGCAGCAGTCTTTGGTATCATGTCCAGCCTCTTTGCTGAAGCATTCCCAGCTCGTGTGCGGTATTCTGGCATTTCCTTCGTCTACCAGTTCACGGCTATTTTTGCAGCTGGCCTGACGCCTATGGTTGCTACGTACTTGACTGGTATTGCTGACGGCGAACCTTGGTATCTGTGCGCTTACCTTGCCATTATGGGTACGCTCAGCGCCATCTCCACCATGTGGGTGCATCATTTGAACGTCACCAAGACAGAAATGGATTAGTCTCCACAAACAACTGGTACTTTTTATCTAGATATATTGGTATATTGCTACTGGGTAGGGTCGTATGACTCTACCCTTTTTTTATGGTTAAGGGGTATGCAGGGAGAGTGTGCCACGAGTATACATCGAAGATGGATTGGCACTCATGGAACTAAGCAACCCTGCAATCCATCCTTGATTGATATGGAAAGGCGTGCATCTTTTACCCCAGCCAAAAAAAAGGGGAACCCGAAGGCTCCCCTTAATACACGAGTAGTCGAAACTACTTAACTTCGATAACGGACGTAGAACCGGTTTCAGCGTGCAACACGTGCACGGCACAACCCAGTCAGGGGTCAAAGGCGCGAATAACGCGCGCCACGTTAACAGGATTTTCAATATCGGCTACAGGTACACCGATAAGGGCTTCTTCAATGGCGCCACGCTGACCCTTGTCGTCGCGAGGTGCGCAGTTCCACAAAGAAGCGGAGATGATTTGGTAGTTATCAATCACGTCATCTTTAATATTGATGTAGTGAATGAGAGCACCACGAGGAGCTTCAGTGAAGCCAGTGCCTTCGCAGTTGGAAGGAATTTCTACAGGAGTGTAGGTTTCCTCGCCAGCTTTGATTTCTTTGAGCCAGCCTTCAATGGCGTTAACGAGGACGAAGGTTTCTTCAGCACGTGCAACGTGACGGCCCATGAGGGAGAAAGCAAGGTCTTCGCCGATGTCGCGGAAACGCTTAGCGTCGAGGCCAAACTTTTCTTTGAGCATCTTTTGGCCAACTGGGGACAACTCAGGGTTGGTCACCCACATACGTGCGAGTGGGCCAACTTCGAGGGTAGCACCATCGTAACGAGGAGCCTTAACGAAGCTGTAAGCGCCTTCCTTGCCAGGAGCAGGAACGGTCTTGCCATCGCTGTAATGGAGGCCAGTGGTGTCATCAGCAAACCAAGAGTACTTAACGTATTCTTTGATTTTTTCTGGCTCAAATGGGAAGTCTTTGCCGTCTTTGTAGACGCCAGCCTTGAGCAAGGTAGAACCGTCGCCCATTGGGAATACGCCCATAGCAACAGCGGACTTAAAGCCGTGTGCTACGCCAAAGAGATCCTTGTATTCAGCACCAACGGTGTACACAACAGGGATGTACTTTTCCATAACAAAGGCGCGAGCCTTTTGGAAACGAGCGGCGTATTCGACGAGCTTTTCCTGGCTAGGAATTTCTGTCGTACCACCAACAACGTGGCTTTGAATGTGAGGCATACGACCACCGAACATAGCTACCATTTCATGGCAGATGCGGCGAACGTCGAGAGCTTCAATATATTGGTCAACAGCAACTGCGTTTACTGCGCTATCGAGACGAAGGTCGGAGTCTCTGAAGCGAGGAACGAAAGGAGCTGTGTTAGGACCTTGTACAAAGTCCTGAGCGGTCAAGTGGTAGAAGTGCAAAATGTGCGATTGTACAAAGTTAGCACCAGTAATGAGGTTACGCGTGATGCGTGCATTATTGGTGATTTTTGTGCCAGATGCATCTTCAATGGAAAGTACTGCAGCAGTAGCGTGAGAAGCTGGGCAAACGCCGCAAATACGTTGAACGATTTGCGCAGCGTCACGTGGGTCACGACCACGAAGGATCGTTTCAAAGCCACGGTACATGCCGCCTTCAAGCTTTGCGTCAACAACAGCACCGTTCTCTACAACCACCTCAGCCTTGAGGTGGCCTTCGATACGGGTGACCGGATCTATAGATATGGTCGTTTTGGCCATAATGTCCTCCTAGCAACAAAGAACGGCTTAAGGCTGGTAGAAAGGTGACTTGCCATCAGGGAAGTCAGGCTCTACGCAACCAATGCAAATGGCATTTTCGATACACCAGTTAACGCCACCATTCCACTTACGCGTAGCAGCGTCACAGAAGGAAGATGGGCCCTTACAACCGAGGTCGTAGCGGCAGCCTTCTTTTTGGGTGAAGGTTTCGCTCATGATACCGTCATCGAAGAATGGCAGGTATGGGCAAGATTCGTGGGTGTTCGTACCGAAGAATGGCAATGGACGGCCTTCTTCGTCGAGGATTTTCACGACTTCGCCAAGGCCTGCTTCAAGGCCATGTTCTTTAATTGCGTTGAGTGCAACAACCAAGGTGCCAACGATCCAGTCTGGATGTGGAGGACAGCCTGGGATGTTCACAACAGGGGTTGCAATGCCGTTCTCTTTGAAGAACTGGCCAACGCCCATTGCGCCGGTTTCGCTACCTTCAGCAGCAGGGATGCCACCGTATGCAGCGCAGGTACCCACAGCGAGGACAGCGGCAGCATTGGCGCCAAATTCCTTCATTGCGGAAACCATGGTTTCGTGGTGATGGTGCACTTCGCCAACTACGCAGTATGCGCCGTCAGCTTCAACTGGAACTGCACCTTCAACAACGACAAAATATTTGCCTTTAGCTTGTTCAGCGACTTTACGCATATGTTCGTATGCGCCTTCGCCTTCCCAAGCCATGACGGTGGGGTGGAACTCAAGGCTAATGACCTTGAGAAGAATGTCGGCAATGCTTGGGTTTACGCTGTTAAGCAACGAAACGGAACAACCCGTGCAACCTTGACCTTGCAACCAAAAAACTGGGGGACGCTCTCCATTGAGAGTGCCTGCAAGGGCCTCGTTAATAGCAGGGTGGAACATTTGGGAAACCCCAAAGCCTGCTACCGTACCCGTGCACAGCTTGACGAAATCACGTCTGCTGAGACTCATCCCTGCCTCCTTAGTTGGGCGTTAGACATGTCTGCCAATACAAAAAACTTTTCACAATCACTGTTCCCCATTCTATTAACCGGCTTAATGAAGTTGTGTCAATGGAATGATTTGAAAATGATGATAGAAATAGGGCCTTTTTATTCAATAAGCCTATAAAGTGTGCTTTCTATGCTTGTTTATGTATTCAAACGGCATCTTTCGTGTTACTGTATGTTATTTTCGTAACACTCATGAGCTGTTCCTTGTGATATTTTCATTATATACCATAAATGTGAGATATTGAAAAAATCTATCATTTTGTTAAAAATATCTTATAACAAAGGCCAGCTTCATCATTACGACTCTACTGACCTGTGTTATTCTTCATTTATGTCAAAGAAAATCTATTATATAGGCTTTTGCAGTCAGTATTAAGACATGCAATGCATATACTATGATTAGTCTATGGTTCCTTGTGTGCCGCGATGTTCTTGCTCATCTTTATAGAGCTTGTAGGTAATAGAGTCTGCAACAGCTTGCCAACTCGCTTCAATAATATTGTAAGATACACCTACAGTGACCCAGCGGCTCTGGGCATCACTGGACTCCACCAATACGCGTACTGTTGATGCAGTACCACCATCTTCAGCTTTGCCTGTCAAAACGCGAACTTTAAAGTCCACAAGACGCATTTCACCAATACGTGGATAGAAGCCCACAAGTGCTTTGCGCAATGCATTGTCCAAAGCGTTGACAGGGCCAAGACCTGTGGCCGCTGTGTGCTCAATGACGCCTTCAACATCCACCATGACAGTAGCTTCTGATGTTGGTTCCAGTTCAGAACCTAAGCGAGATTCTTGTACACGGAATTGCTTAAGAGTAAAAAACTCACGTACACCGCGACGCGCCAATTTGCGCAACAGCAATAATTCTACACTTGCTTCTGCTGCTGCGTAGTCGTAGCCAAGGCTCGTCTTTTTCTTCAGCTCATGCATGAGACCTTTTACAACAGGCTCATCCTTATCAAGATGGAAACCAAAGCGCTTTGCTAAGGACACAATATTGCTACGTCCTGCGAGTTCCGTAATCAAAACGCGCTGAGAGTTGCCTACTGTTTCAGGTTCAATGTGCTCATAAAGGCTTGAATTACGGTTAATTGCACTTACATGTACGCCGCCCTTATGCGCAAATGCAGAGCGACCAACAAAGGGTTGACGGCTAAAGAGTGGCTGATTTGCCACCTCAGCAACATAGGACGAAACCGCGGTCACCTGCTGTAGATGGCCTTCAGGCAAGGTTGTGTATGCGCCGCCGCTCTTCAGCTCAAGCACTGGAATAATGGATGACAAGTTCGCATTACCGCAACGCTCACCAATACCATTAATAGTCCCTTGAATTTGGCGTGCACCAGCCTGAACTGCCGCAATACTGTTGGCTACAGCCATTTCACAGTCATTGTGAGCATGGATACCAATCATGGCATCAGGCAAAGCTTGTCGCACTGCTGTGACAATGGCATGTACTTCATGGGGCATGGTGCCACCATTGGTGTCGCACAAGGCAAGACATTGCGCCCCAGCGCCATGAGCTCTCTTAAGTACTTCCAGTGCATAGGTTGCGTTGCGCTTATATGCATCGAAGAAGTGTTCGGCATCAAAGAAGATTTCCGCCACATGTTGTCCTACATAGGCCAACGAGTTTTCAATAATGGTCAAATTCAACTCAGGCTCAATGCGCAAGGCTTCCTTGGCGTGATGCTCGCATGACTTGCCAAAGAGCACAGCAGCATGGGTGCGCGCCGCAATAATGGCGTTCAGGTTTGCATCCTTATCCGCTGTTGTTGCGGGGTGGTGCGTACTGCCAAAGGCACTAATCTTAGCCGTCTTCAGCGTGTGTCTCTGTAATTCATGGAAAAATTCTACGTCTACAGGATTGGAACCAGGCCAACCTGCTTCAATATAATGCACGCCCAATTCGTCAAGTCGCAAGGCAATTTTCAACTTGTCTTGCATGGTCAATTGAACATCTTCGGATTGCGTGCCATCGCGCAGCGTGGTGTCATATATGTAGATTTGTTGTGTCATCTTTATGTCTTTTCTTGGAGCTTTGTTTGGATATGAGGCGTTGAGGTGCTCGTTGCTACATACTTGATAATCATACACGCTCAATTTGTATGAATTTCGTACTCTCAATAAAGTAGTGCTTTATTTTTTATATGCAAGACTACTTTATAATCATATATTTGCAAGCTTGCGTGAGAACAGCGTTTTTTTTCTTGTGGCCGCGAATGTCTTAAACAATAGCCTTACGTCCACAAATAAAAAGTTTAGGAGGGGATGGGGGGTCTGTGGGAAGGGGAACTCTTTTTAAAGGGT
>JAWXUA010000108.1:0-10289 GCA_044433065.1 Pseudomonadota bacterium | reverse complement strand
TGGGGGTCTGGGGGAAGGGGAAACTTTCTTCAGAAAGTTTTCCCAGCCCCCAGTAATCATTCCCAAAAAAACTATTTCTTTTTCATATTAGCCAGCATCTGCGCAAGCAAAACAAGTATGACGGTGAGACAGAACATGATAGCGGAGAGCGCGTTAATGTCTGGCTTTACGCCAAGTCGCACCATGGAGTAAATTTTCAGTGGTAGGACTTCGAAGGTTGGTCCTGTGACGAAGAAGCTGATGAGCACGTCGTCCATGGACAGGGTGAAGGACAGGAGCCAACCTGCTGCCACAGCTGGGAGCGCTAGGGGCAACATGATGTGGCGGAAGGCGTTCCATTCTGAAGCCCCAAGGTCACGGGCAGCTTCTACGAGATTTTCATCAAACTCAGCAAGACGGGCGAGCACAGTGACTGTGACGAAGGGCAGGCCGAGGGTGATGTGCGCGATGAGAAGAGTCAGGAAACCAAGCTCCATGCGCACGGTGATGAAGAAAATGAGCAGCGAAATACCCATGACAATGTCTGGTGACACGGTGAGCATGTAGATGGAACCGTGCAGGACTTTCCGACCTGGGAAACGGTAGCGGTGCAGACAGACGGCCGCAAGGGAACCGAGCACAGTGGCACAGCAGGCTGAAATGGTGGCGATGCTGAGCGAATTGAGCGCTGCGTCCACGAGGGAGCTATTGCTGAGCAGCTTGGTGTACCAGTCTAGGGTAAAGCCAGACCACGAGGTTGAATATTTACTGGTGTTGAAGGAATAGGCGATGACAACGAGGATAGGGATATAGAGAAAAGCGTAGACAATCCAAACCCATGCAGTGCCGAGACGACGTATCATTTATGCGCCCTCCCCAAAAAGTTCATCATCTGAATCGTGAGTCTCGCGAGCGGCAACGCGCTTACTTGTGAAGCGGTAAACCACGATGAGCAAGAGCAGGATGAGCGTCAAAATGCTACTTGCGGCGGCACCGAGGGGCCAGTCACGAGCTACAAGGAACTGATTTTTAATGAAATTACCGATGAGCATAGACTTTGCACCACCGAGCATTTCTGGGATGTAGAAGGCTCCTAGGGACGGCAGGAAGACGAGCATGCAACCTGCTACGATGCCGGGCATAGTGAGGGGCAGGGTTACGTGCCAGAAGGCGCGGAAGCTGTTGGCCCCAAGGTCTTTGGCTGCGTCGATGAGCTTGTGGTCTAGTTTGTCGAGGGACACGTAGAGCGGCAAAATCATGAAGGGCAGGAGCGTGTAGGTTAGGCCTGTGAAGGTTGCTATGTCGCTGTACATGAAGGATATGGGCTTGTCGATGAGTCCGAAAAACTGGAGGGTATTACTGATAACACCGCCAGATTTAAGGAGAATGATGAGCGCATACGTTCTGATGAGCGAATTTGTCCAGAATGGGATGATGACGAGGAGCAGGAGCCATGGGCGGATGGCCTCACGAGCCATGGCTATGCGATGGGCAAAGGGATAGCCGATGAAGAGGCACACGAGGGTGCTTGTAGCGGCGAGGGTGATGGAGTCCCAGAGAATGCGCACGAAGACTGGGTCGAAGAGTCGTCCGTAGTTGCCAAGGGTCATGACGGGCACGACAAAGTTGGCACCGCCACGGTCGAGCAATGCGATGAGCAGAAGGCCTGCGTGGGGCAGGAGTGCGAAGACGAGAAGCCAGAGTCCTACGGTCAAGATGCTGAATTTACGAAAGAAATTATAACGCTTTGGGGCGTGCTTCATGACTTTGGGCATGATGTCGCCTTGGGGGCGCATGCTTGCTTGGGCTGCTAGGGACTTTGGTGCTTGGGGGTTATTTTGTTCGCTATTTTGGCCTGTTAGGTTACTAGACTGCGACTTGATTTGATCTCTAGACTGCGACTCAATTTGATGTTTAGACTGCGACTCAATTTGATGTTTAGACTGCGACTTGATTTGATCTCTAGACTGCGACTTGATTTGATCTCTAGACTGCGTCATTGGCTAACACAACCTCCCATCCATTAACCCAGCTCACCGTCACGGTTTCGCCAACATTGTAGTTAATGTCGCCGTCATCTTCGTTGAAGAATTCAGCACCCATCAAGATGCGGCCATCGGGCAATGCCACCTGAATGTCCACAGTAGCACCCTTGTACACGGTCTCCACAATCTTAGCCATGATGTGTGGACCTTCGGGACGCTCTTCGCATAGGCGGTAGATGCGCAAGTCCTCAGGACGCAAGAGCACATGCACCGCGTCGCCTTTGGCAAAGGCCTTTTTACTGCGAAGTGGGAAAGAGACACCCTCGATGTCAGCAGAATATTGGCCTTCGCCGTGGGTATCCGTGATGACAGCATTCAAAATATTGATTTCACCAACGAATTTAGCAACATACAAGTTCGCTGGCTCTTCGTAGATTTCTTGAGGCGAACCAATTTGCGCAATCTTGCCTTCCATCATGACAACGACGCGGTCGGACATGGCAAAGGCTTCTTCTTGGTCGTGGGTGACGAAGACGAAGGTGATGCCAAGCTGACGTTGCAAGTGCTTGATTTCTAATTGCATTTGCTTGCGCAGCTTATAGTCAAGAGCGCTGAATGGCTCGTCCAGAAGAAGCACAAGAGGATTATTGACCACAGCTCGAGCAATGGCCACGCGCTGTTGCTGGCCACCAGAAAGTTGGCGTGGCTTACGGTCGGCAAGGGCTTCAAGGTGCACCATGCGCAAGGCATCCATGACACGCTGCGCAATTTCATCCTTGGGACGGCGTTGCATTTTCAGGCCAAAGCCTACGTTTTCGCGCAAGGTCATGTGCGGAAAGAGGGCGTAATTTTGGAAGACGGTGTTGACCTGCCGCTCTTCTGGGGCTTGCTCGTCTACGCGCTGTCCGTTCAGCGTGATGACGCCTTCCTCACAGCTTTCAAAGCCAGAAATAAGGCGCAAAATGGTGGTCTTGCCGCAACCAGATGGCCCCAGCAAGGTCAAAAATTCGCCGTTTTTGATTTCAAGATTGATATCATCAAGAGCGATGGTGTCTTCAAAGGTTTTTGTAACACCACGAAGTTCAATAATTGGGGATGATTGCGCCATGCTTTGCTCCAGCGGACTGTCCGCCAAGGCTAGGGGAGGAAAGAAGCCCAGTTAGGCCGCGAGTACGTGCTCTATGCTAGGGCATGTCTGCATACTATTTCTTTTGCTTTCTGGCTTCGTCAAACAGGTTTTTTGCTCGGGTCATGTATGTCTATATACACGCCCCTCGCAAAGAAACGAGTTTTCCTCGTCAGAAAAGTAAAATAATCGGGTTTGCGAACATACCTTAGGATGTGCTTTCAAAATAGCTTGTTTTTTCTTCATGAAAAAACAATAGGATATGTAATGTTTCCAGGTGTATACTGATTGAGACTATCTACAGGACCATACGGCATGTAGAGTACACTTTTTTTATGTCAATATCATCTCATGTATACGCGAAATTTTTCGTATCGTAGAAAAATGGCAGGCAGCTTTTGCCATGTTTTATGCTTACACACAAGTGAAAATTTCGCGATTATCCAAAATTGTCAAGGTTTTTCAGCGTCCATCATAAAAAACATTATAAGCCCTTGAAACTTCAATTAAAAAAGCCGCCATTCCAGAAAGGAACAGCGGCATATTTTCTAATGTATTACCTTGCCAATAAACTCGCGCAAACGAGGGTTTTTCGGATTGGCAAAGACTTCATCAGGCGCGCCAGATTCCTGCACAACGCCATAGTCAATGAAGATGACGCGGTCCGCAACTTCGCGAGCAAAGCCCATTTCGTGGGTCACCACAACCATGGTCATGCCTTCTTTGGCAAGTTGTTTCATAACTTCAAGCACTTCGCCCACAAGCTCAGGGTCGAGGGCTGATGTTGGCTCGTCAAACAAGAGGACCTTTGGCTGCATGGCCAGTGAGCGCGCGATGGCTACCCGTTGCTTTTGACCGCCTGAAAGCTGATCTGGGTATGCCGTGGCTTTATCCCCCAGTCCAACCTTATCAAGCAGCTTTAAGCCCAAGTTTTGGGCTTCGGCTTTTGTCACGCCACGAACTTTGATGGGGCCGATGGTCACGTTATCAAGTACGCTCATGTGTGGGAATAAATTGAATTGCTGGAAGACCATGCCAGCCTCTGTGCGCACATGGTTGATGTCCGTTTTTGGGTCGTACAAGTCATAACCATCTACAATAATACTGCCCGAGCTAATCTCTTCCAAGCGATTGATACAGCGCAAAGCCGTCGATTTGCCAGAGCCAGAAGGTCCAATGATAACAACAACTTCACCTGTATTGATGGTGAGGTCAATGCCACGCAATACATGGTGGTCACCGTATGACTTGTGTAATTTTTTTATTTCAATCATGGCAGACATGAGGTGGCTCCTTGGTAGATATATGATTTTGAAAAGAGGATATTTTTTAGCCTCTTATGAGTTTGCATATTTTAATGATAATCGTTATCTTAGCGTGGCTTTTCAGCATTATCTACTAAACTTAAAAAAAGTGAGAACAACATGAAGAAAAATATGCAAGCAGCACTTTGTACATTCATTGTGACTGCTGTTATGAGCGTTGCGCCAGTCTTTGAATGCAAAGCTGAGACTTTGCAAACGGTAGTCTTATCAGACCCTAAAGTGCAATTTGCAAAGCATCAGGATAGCTTGTTTTTTGCCCTTGAAAACAGACATACGGAGCGTACTTTTTCTGAACAAGCTCTTGATATGGGTGAATTGTCTGCTTTGCTTTGGGCCGCTTGTGGCGTCAATCGCGATAACGGCAAATTGACTATTCCTACAAGCAGAAATACGCAGGACATGCTCATTTATATCCTGAAAAATGATGGCGTTTGGCTTTATGATGCAAGCACCCATGCTATTGAGCAAAAAAGCAGCGTTGATATCCGTCCTGATCTCACCACAAAAATTGCACGCTCAGCACCAGTCACCTTTCTCTATGTGAATGATGTGGATAAGGCGAGCAATGCACGGTCTGGCGACAGGCATTCTGGTAGCATGTACCAAAACGTTGGCCTTTATTGCGCCATTGCTGGTTTGCACAATGTGGTGACAGGTACATTCCCAAAGGACTTAGAGACTACACTGAATATGCCCAAAAACCATAAAATCATGATTGCGCAGAGTGTTGGAGCCAAGCCCTAAAGGAACACTGCTTTAATGTCTTTTTGCTCCCTAGCTTCGTCAGCGTTGCTAGGGAACAAAAATCCTATTAAATCAGCGTTTCCTTAAAGATAAGCTCTCACCCAGCATTAAAAAAACAAATTACCTACTGCTACGACTGTTCAGCTTACGCTCGACGAGTCGGAGCACCCAAGCGATGCTGAGTGTCATGGCGAGGTAGAAGATTGCGACAGTGAGCCAGACTTCGAAGGCGCGGAAGTTGACGGCGATGATTTCTTGACCTTGGCGTGTGAGTTCACCGACACCGATGACGACGAGGAGCGAGGTGTCTTTGAGTGAGATGATGAACTGGTTACCCAGAGGTGGAATCATGCGGCGGAATGCTTGCGGCCAGATGATGTAGATGAGAGTCTGGAGACTGGTGAGGCCGATGGAGCGGCCAGCTTCGCGTTGACCAACGTCGATGGACGCGATGGCACCACGGACGATTTCCGCGATATAGGCACCAGAGTTTACTGCGATAGCGAGGACGCCAGCGATTTCGGGTGGAATACGCATACCTGTGGCGAGCGGCACACCGAAATAGAGGAACATGACTTGGACGATGAGTGGTGTACCACGGATGGCTTCGATATAGGTGATAGCGATGGCTTTGAGGAAGCGGTTATTGCCTGAATTGATGAGGCCGGTCACTGCACCAAGAAAAAAGCCGAAAAAGAGACCACCAAGGGTGATGCCGATGGTAAGCTTAAGACCGGCTACGAGAAGGGGCGCCGTGTCGAGCATAACTTGAGTTTGAAAGTCGAATGCCATAATGATTTTGGTGGCTTATACCGCGTAGGCGGCGTGAGTGAAAAGAAGTCGCCAGTGACGAGAAGAGGGCGGCGCAAGAGGTTCAGGAGCGTCAGTGAAGCTTGTGGGAATAGGATGCGATTGCATTGTGGAACCTTGCGCACACCAAGAAAAAAAGAGCCTAACACAAAAATCAAAAAACGCAAAATGGCTTAGAAATTGCGAGTGTGGACCGACTTTGTAAAAGTGTGCCCGACAGAGCAAGTCCATCGGGCACAGCGGTAAAGCAGGATTAAGGCAGTTTATTTTACTGTAGGAGCGTAGCCGAACCACTTCACGAAGAGAGCGTCGTAGGTGCCATCAGCGCGCATGTCGTTGAGAGCCTTGTCTACTGCGCCAACGAGTTCGCTACCCTTAGGGAAGCCGATGCCGTAGGACTGACCTTGGTACAAAGGACCAACGGTCATAACTTTGTTCTTGCCAGCGTCAGACATAGCAAATTCTTTAACAACAGGCATGTCGAAGAATACCGCGTCAACACCGCCAGCCATGAGTTCAAAGAACATGCCGTCGTTGTTAGGGTAGAGCTTCAGTTCTTTAGCCTTGTTGAATTCCTTCATGAAGTTTACGGAAGAGGTGCCGGTTTTTACAGCAACGTTCTTGCCTGCGAGGTCTTCAATAGTCTTGATACCTGTTTCGTCAGCGCGAACCAACATCATGAGACCTGAGTCGTAGTAACCTTGGGAGAAGTCGATGGCTGCTGCGCGTTCTGGGGTAATGGTCATGCCAGCAATACCAACGTCAACGCTGCCAGTTTGCAGACCTGGGATGATGCCGTTGAAGTCCATAGGCTGGAACTTGTATTCAAAGCCAGCGCGCTTAGCAATTTCTTGCCACAGTTCAATGTCGAAACCAGTGTAGGAGCCATCAGCAGCCTTGTATTCAAAAGGCTTGAAGTTGGTGTCGTGTGCAACAACCAATTGACCAGCAAAAGCAGGTGCGGTCATGGCAAAAGAGAGCGCGACAGCGAGGGCAAGCTTAGCAAGACGTTTCATGATTTTGTTTCCTATCAGCGCAATGCGCTATTGAGTTGAGACTGAAGCTGCAAGCTCTTGCCATGCGAGGGCAAGCGTAACCACGCCATTTCCTTGGCATAGTAAGCTTGAGCGGACTACCATGTGACCAGTTACCATGGTGCGTAACAGTTTCGTAATGCTTTGTGAAAAAAGAGACATACGAACGACATGAACATTTCACAAAATACCTATATTGTCAAATCCATTTTTTCAAAGGGCCATGAAAAAGCCTTGTATTGTAAGGTTTAATGGGGATTTTAACAAAAAAGAAATAAATGTGGCTTACAAAAAAGGACGTATTCTTTGCAAAATTGTTAACAGTGAAAGAACTTCAGTCAATAAAAAAACTCTCTCCCCCCTTCCTCTCTTCTCTCTCCCAACCCCTCTCCAACCTCTTCCCAACTCCTCCCTAACTCCTCCTCAACTCCTCCCCAACTCCTCCTCAACTCCTCCTCAACTCCTCCCCAACTTCTTCCCAACTCTTCTCTTAACATCTACCTTGCAGAGACTCTCCATCAATATAATAAGCTGGGCAATCGAAGCCACCGAACCACGCGCCATCTTTCCTATATGGATACATCTTCTATCTTGGGCAACACCATTCCTTAGCAACAAAAAAGGCCCTTCGCGTGGCCACAAATGACCATACGAAGAGCCTAATTCCCATCCACAAATAAAAAGTTTAGGAGGGGATGGGGGGTCTGGGGGGGGAAGGGGGCCCCTTTTTAAAGGG
The DNA here is from genome assembly GCA_044433065.1 of Pseudomonadota bacterium. GTDB lineage: Bacteria > Desulfobacterota > Desulfovibrionia > Desulfovibrionales > Desulfovibrionaceae > Nitratidesulfovibrio. Next base: position 2,550 of record JAWXUA010000108.1, on the reverse strand, counting down.
GCCCCCGTCCCCCCCGCGCCCCCCCAGCTAACCAAATAAAACTGAAACCTAAACCCTACTTACCGCTCAATTCCAAACGTGCAGCAACTTTTTCAGCGGCGGCTACGGTGAAGTCAGCGGCAGCCATGGCGTCACGGCTTGCGTTGTCGATGACGAGCTCAGGTGCATTGGCGAGGGATTTTTCTGGGGCCACGCCGTAGCTTTCTGGGAAGGAGTCGGTGAAGTACATGTCTTGGAAGCCAGAGAATTTCAGGGCGTGGGCTGTGGAGTCCAAGATGGCGAATTCGTCTGGACCGATGAGACCTTGCTCTTTGGCTTGCAAGAGACCTGCGAGGCATTCGCCGCCTTGGGTGCACGCAATGTGGCCATGGCGGTTAGCGATGATCATGGCGTCCATGATGTCTTGCTCGCATACTTGAACGACGTTGAATGCTGCGTCGCCTGCAATGGCTTGGTAGCGTTCTACCAAGTGCTTAACACGTGGGAATGATACAGGATTACCAATCATAGCGGCTTGAGCTACGCTTGGCTGAACGGTCACAGGCTCATAGTGGCGTGCGTCCTTGTCCTTTTCGTCATAGTACTTGAAGACTGGGTCCGCATGGTGTGATTGTACACCGAAAATACGTGGCAATTCTTCAATGACACCAAGGGTATGGAGTTTGAGAAGACCAGACATGACAGCTGTGATATTGCCAGCGTTGCCGATAGGCACAAAGATGCACTTGCCAGCCATTTGCCAGTCGTACCATTGGGCAACTTCAAAGGCGTAGGACTCTTGGCCCAAGATGCGCCAGCTGTTCTTGGAGTTGAGCAAGGCCACACGGTAGTTTTCTGCCAAGTGCTCAACGACCTTCATGCAGTCGTCAAAAACACCAGGGATTTCAAGCACGGTTGCGCCGCTGCCCAAAGGCTGGGACAATTGTTGTGGCGTTACTTTACCATGAGGCAACAATACTGCGGACTTCACAGCACCACCAACATAGGACGCATACAAAGCTGCTGCGGCTGATGTGTCACCTGTTGATGCGCAAATGGTCAGTACTTCGTCCCAATCGTTGCGACGTACAAGGGCCTTCAAATAGCTGAAGGCACACGCCATGCCGCGGTCCTTAAAGGATGCGCTAGGGTTTTGGCCATCATTTTTGTAGGCAAAAGCCTGCCCGACCATTTCTTGCAGGGTTGGGCTTGCTTCTACGATAGGCGTATTGCCTTCGCCCAGATAAATGATGTCGTCTTCCTCAAGCACTGGGGCCATCAATTCATAAAATCTGAAAATACCGCGCAAAGCCGTGGTCTTGGTGGCCGCTCTTTGGTCGAAAAGATCGCGCCACTCTTGGCTGGTGTGCTGGTCCTTCAAGCTCGCAAAGTCTGTGTTCTCCAAAAGAAAAACACCGCCGCACTGAGGACAGGTGTACAATAACTCGTCAATAGAATGGCGAGAACCACAGCCAAGGCAAACATATTCCATCTGTCCGCGCCACTCAGGAAATTTCGTACCTGTCATTATGTGCTCCGTTTTTGGGATTTTGTTGGGGTTTTTTACTGGGATGCTGTCCCAGACCCTGCTAAAGGGCTCTGCCCCTTAGAACCCCGCCAAAGGCTTAGGCCTTTGGAAACCTTTTATCGCATAAACAAGTCCTTGCGGACTTCTTTGTGCGTCAGTAGGCCATATGCATATTGTTTATGCCGTTTGTACAAAAATGTAGTTTTGGCACTTTAACGCGTTATTGTATGATACGCAATGCAGTTGGACGGTGGGAAAAATGTTTTTTCCTCCACCCAGCAACTAAATTACTCCCCAGCTTCAGCTTGATACTTTTTGCGCTGCCATGGTTTTTCTTCGCCACGGCTAAGGCGTCCAATATTTTCGCGGTGGCTCCAGTAAACGAGGACCATGATGATGAGAGAGACTGGGACGAGTTCCCAGCGTCCTGCGAGGATGAGTGCGATGGGTGTTGCGGTTACGAGGAAGAGGGAACCAAGGGAGACGAAGCCAGAGAAATAGATGACAAAAAAGGCCAATATGCAGACGTAGATGAAAGGAGATGGTGCGAGGGCCATGTAGACGCCTAGGGTTGTGGCTGCGGCCTTACCGCCTTTGAATTTCAGGAAGCAGGAATGCAGGTGACCGAGGAGCGCGGCGAGGGCTACGAGGCTATGGAAGGTGACGGATGGGCTGATTTGCATGGCAATGAGCACAGGAACTGCGCCCTTGAGCAGGTCACAAATGAGCGTTAAAGCCCCAATTTTCTTGCCACAGAGACGGGCTACATTGGTTGCACCGACATTGCAGCTACCGGCAGTGCGTGGGTCAATGTTGGCGAACATACGGCCAAAAATAAGACCAAAGGAAATGGAACCACAGAGATAGGCGATGAAAATCCAGAGAAGTTGACCGAACATAATGTGTCCTTTTTTACTTATTTAAATATCGTACTTTATTAGCCATTAATACGTCGTGTTCTTACTTCATGTGGCTGCGAACCGCATACAAAGACCTGAATTTCCATCCACAACTAAAAGTCTTTGAAGGGGATGGGGGTGTGG
>JAWXUA010000107.1:0-10309 GCA_044433065.1 Pseudomonadota bacterium | reverse complement strand
CAAACCTTCATACCCTAGTTGATTTTTTGTGAAAACAGCACCAAGCCATCAAATCAAAAAGCTACATGCCATCCTCAATCTTATTCTTACACCTGTCACACAACGTGACATACACCCAGTTCCACGTGCCAAAAGTCCCCCGATGCTTGGGACATGGCCGCAAATGTGGTGACCTCTTAGCCGCCGCCAAAAGACCTGCCTTGGTGGTAAAACCAACGGCTTCAGGTGACGGCAATTTGACCTTACAACGTGCTATCCTGCCTCTCCTTTCGACACCGAAAAACGACGACGTACATATTCAAGCTTGCATTCAAAGGAACAAATGCCATGCCGAAAAACGGTAACTTGAGCCAATTTGCCGCAAACAGGGCATGGCTTGTGTAATGCCTCTTCAGCTTGAGCACGCCTAGCCGCCGCAGCCTGTGAACGCTTCAAAATATGTTCACGCCGTTGCACTCTCTTGACTTCCTCACGCTCTTCATATGCCGCGAGGCACTCAGCATCGCCACAGTGTTTCCGCGAACCCCAAAAGCTTAAGCGAAAGGAACGACCACAGATGATACAAGTACGCATTCAAACTCCTACCAAACAGGTAAAAACATAGAGTCAGACCGCAAAAGCCCTAATGCATATGGACAATGACCATGTAAAACACTGTCAATCGGGGCATGAATATCGCTATCGTCCACGCTAGTAGTATCCGCCATGTCATCATTGAATAGTAAACGCTTCTTTACTTCATAGAAATGCTGAACTATTTCTCTATAAACATGACGGCACTCCTTTGAGCATGTCTTTTGTCTACGTCGAATAGCTGTGAAATGCTTTCCACAAATAACACATACGCCATCATTGCTTTGTACAAATAGCGACGAACACGTAAGATCAACACCTTGACAAAGTTCCCGATCTTTTTTGTTACGCCATTGGTGAAAACAGCGACGTGAACAAAACATGCTATTTTTACTTAGTGTTGCATATTCTGCACCACACATACGACATTCATAATAGTACACCCTAAACTCACTGCATTCTACAGAGCAGTATTTTTTTCTACGGGAATGTGTTTTGAATACTTTTCCACATCGTTTACATTGTACTACATGCTCCTTTTCTTTATTTTTATTTGCATTTCTCTCACGGTTTTTTTGTGCCACCATATCGTAAGCGCATTGAAAACTACATGTTTTCTTATTGTTATTTGTTGTAGTAAAGTTCTTACCACATAGCTCACACACCTTTTTATAGAAAATTATCTTTTTATTTTTATGATATCTTTGTAATGTACGTTCTGCATGAGAAGTATTACAACATAATATAGAGCAATACTTTTGCACGCTCCTGTTTGTTACAAACTCCTCTCCACAAAAAGGACAAGTCTTCCTGTATACATGACAGCCCTTCTCATGCTTATTTTTCGCATTATACGCGACCATGTACGCTTTTTTATGTTGTTTGAGACAAGCATCAGAGCAACATATATGCCTTGAATGGCGTGGGTAAAAAGCCGCACCACATACAATACATATCTTTTTCTCAATATCCACCCCACAACTCCATCCACTACCAAGCCATACTACCCACTAGACCACAGGACAAAACCGCGCATCAGACCGAAGCACACCGCGCTCATAAGGTCAGCCGTAATCCTCGCCCACAAGGGCCGCACTCTGCATAAGACGCTCGTGGTACTGCTCTGCCTCAAGCCTCGCCTTCATCCACACTTTGTGCCGATCTTTGCACGCATCAGAACAAATGACATGCAAAGGATTGCGCGGCACAAAGTGCTCACCGCAAACCATGCACGCTCTCTTCTTGGCATCTGCATCACATTGCGTACTCTTCTTGTCCTCTACATCGCATGAATGCCCCTTCTTGGCACTGTATAGCTGACGCTCTCTTTCCTGATTACACGCCTGTGAACACGTAATATGACGTGAACTCTTCGGTATAAACAATGCACCGCATATAATACAGTTCTTCTGCGCATGAATTGCCTGCTTTCTCTTGGCATGAATCTGTTTCATGGCCTCTTTATGGTGTGCTGCTGTACACTTTGCAGAACAACATACAACTCTTGTACTGCGCGGCATAAACATCGTTCCACAAATAATACAGGCCTTTTCCTCAAGATGAGCGCGCTTCTGCTTGGTGTAATACAAAGCGTTACACTTTTTACTGCAAAACAAAGCACTAGGGTTCTTTTGCTTGATACTGATGCCACATTGCTTACACACGCGCTCGCTCATATGCCCTCCTGTATTCCATTTCACTTGGTGGCAATTTGTCACCGACTGGCCTATTCACGCCTTAGACTTAGAAATGCCCATCATGGCATGAGCAAGCCGCTTAAGCCCCCGCCCACATTCTACGAGGGAACCTTACTTGCCTCCGCCCACCTTGCCCTAGACAAACGTAGTCATAAGAAAAAACTACCGTATCTAGCACCTGTCATTGCGAGGAACGAAGCCCGCGAACCTTGTTCAACGACTGAGGTAACTGCCGAGTGACGTGGCAATCCATCTTCGATGTGCGCTCAAGGGACTCTTCCTCCCCACCTACCCAATAGCCTTAAACGGTGCCAAAGCCTTGCTAATATCATCAGCCTTGCCAAACAACGCGAGCCGCTCCTCCCGACTGAGCCGCCCATCAGCAAGCCCTTGCACAAGCTCACCAGCAAAAATGCCAACCTCTTCCATCACACGCGCAAGCTCAGCATACGCAGCCCCATCCACAACAGGATCCGCCCCCACAAGCCGCGCCTCAAAACCATGCGCCGCACACATAAGGTGCAAAGCCGCATAGTCCCCAGAAATATCCATAATGGCCATAGCATCCTCAAGCCCAAGCTTGTGCCGCGGCACTTTGTCGTCGTCATTGGCCTTGTACTGATACGGATTAATCTCAGCGTACAAAGTAGACGGCGCCTTCCCAAGCTCCGCCGCCATCATCTTCGCGCCATACTTGTGCGCCGTACCCTGCAAGACTTCCATAATCTCTTGATGTGAGACTTTTTGACTCATTGTATTGTATTCCTTTAGGATTTTACGGTGTAGGGTGAGCATCTGAAGGACTGAATGCCTACGCCTCCCCTAGCTCTGGTGGTGGGAAACCGCACAACTCGTGGCCGCGGAAATGATGATGGACGTTGTGCGGCTTGGCATGCGAACTCGACCATTTCGCAACGCCCTGTAATGCTCAGGCGTATAGCCAAGAGCAATAGCCGCGGCTGAGTGCGTCCCATATTGCTTCACAAGTGCTGTGAATGCGTCTTTCAATGTCATAAAAATTCCTCTCGGGTTTTTATAGAAGAAAATATTCCATTTTTGCAAGCATTTTATATGTGTTTTTTTTCTTCAATTCTTTCAGTAGGTAAAAAGGTATGAATGGAAAAATTTTAGAACGATGCTTTGTAAATCTTATCCTTTCAATAATCTTGAAGGATATGCAGTCAGAATCCCCTAAGTATAAAACACAAGGGGACTTCTCTAAGGCGGCCTTTCCTAACGAGCCAAACCACGCAAAAATATGGCAAGCCATCAAACAAGGGCAAAAAAATAGCCCACCTCGCAAGGTGAGCATTGAAGATGCTTGCTCTATGGCAAATGCTGTTGGAGAGACTCTTGAAAGGTTATTGATAAGGGCCGACATGCGCATTCAAGATGGGTGGACCCTAGAGCAAGACATTTTTTTCTCACCAGAAGCGAAGCTACCCGGTAGGCCAAAGAAAGCTCAAAAGCTAACACCCCCTAGTAAAGTACAAGACAATACACTTGATGCAAATTTGAACTAATACGCCACCAAGCTATGAGCCAGTTTTACAATAGGACAAAGCCTAAAGGTAAAATACAATGATAGATAATACTAGCACAATTGAACTAGTCATCGCAGGTCAAGCTATAGTTATAGTATCTCTCCTTTTATTCATTCTATTTCGTGAAAAAAAAGAAAATGTATCTACAATCGACAACAAAAAAGAACAAGATACCACTGTAATAAATAATATTACTACAGACTTTTCAACTAAACATGCTAAACAAGAAACACATCACACTAGCCTAGACGAAAGACAATACGAGTTAGAAAAGCAAGATATTCAACGAGAGAAGCAACTTCCACCATCAACCTATACATGGGAAGATGAGCTAGCTAAAAAATCAACAAGCATACCAATCAAAAGTTCCCCTATTGTTTCTCAAATTTTACAGAACAGAGCCACAAACTTTTTCATTCAAGGCCAAGCTGGCACAGGTAAGTCAACTCTTGTCGGCCAAATAAAGAAATTCCAAAAGAAAAACCCAGAAGATACAAATAAAATATATATGTGCGTTGCATGTCCTACTGGCATAGCAGCCATGAATATTGGTGGAGTAACGCTCCACTCTCTTTTTACCCTCCCACCTAAAGATTTTTTTGACCCACAAAAAGAAACCCTCTCAATAAAAACAACAAGTATATTACAGGAAGTAGAGCTCATTATTATTGATGAAATATCAATGGTTCGGCCTGACACCTTGGATTTAATAGACCACTTTGCACGTGTAGCGCGAGGTAATAACAAAGCTTTTGGCGGAATCCAAATGGTCCTTATAGGCGATTTATGCCAGCTTCAACCTATTATTAAAAACAACGTAAAACATCTTTTTAAACAAAGATATGGCTTTGTTAATAGTTATTTCTTTGATGCTGATGCTTTTAAAAATGGCAACTTTAAACATATTGAAATGACAAAGGTCTACAGACAACATGACTCTGAGCTATTAGAAAACCTTCAATATATACGAAAAAACAAAAATACACAGGATGCTTTACACTACTTTAACTCTGCACAAATAAATGAAATAGAAAAAGTTAAAGATGCCACATACATTACCACGCGAAAAGCTGAAGCTGAACGCATTAATTTACAACGATTAAAAGCTCTCTTAGGTAAAGAAAAAACATATCACGCGCAAATTCGCGGTATATACACCGTTAGCGAACTACCTGCACCAAAAGAACTCATACTTAAGGTTGATACAAAAATCATTTTTGTGCGCAATATATCTTCTCATATAGTCAATGGCACAAGTGGAATAGTGAAAGAACTACATGATGACTACATCGTTGTTCAACTACTAGAAACTGGTGGTAATGTTATTGTCAATCGAGCTACATGGGAAAACACGGCCTATAAATATCATACAAAGAGAAAAAGTCTAGAAGAGACTGTTCTTGGCACGTTTAGGCAGTTCCCTATACGCTTAGGGTATGCACTTACAGTTCATAAGGCACAAGGAAAAACTCTTGATTCTGCTGTAATCAACATGAGCTCTGGAGCTTTTGCTCATGGGCAAACCTATGTAGCACTAAGTCGCACACGTACAAAAGCAGGAATGCACATCATTGGAAACATACGGCGTAGCGATATTATTGTTGATGAACGTGTGGTGCACTTTTTAGAAAATAATCAAGAACGTGCGCTGCCTAATTAACAAAAGATAAAACACACTCAATTTCCAAGCCTAGTCAAAGGCCCTGTACCTCATAAGTACAGGGCCTTTTTTACGACATTTTTTATTTATTAGAAGAAAATATTCTTTTTTTTATTTACAAAAAGAATATTTTCTTCTATTTATATCTTCACCAACAACGGGGCCGCCGAGGGCCGTGGTGAAGAGAGACGGCGAGAAGTCGGACTGGAGCCTTGAATTTTAGCACCGCATTGTTGAAAGCATTTTTATTGAACACAATTTTTTTTGCACCATCAAGGCCGCCAACTGTTGACAAATCGTCATCAGTTGGTGGCCTTCATTGATTCAGAAAATAAGAATTTGCTAAACACGTTTTAAGAGAGTCACCATGATAAAGATCTCAATAGCGCAAGATTTCTCCATTTACCCCGGTGGACGCACTGCTAATGATGGCCCCTATAGCGGTGCCGAGTTTCGTGACACCTACCTCATACCTGCTCTTATAAAGAATGAAAAAGTTGAAGTGAACTTAGATGGAACCTGCGGCTACGGCTCTTCGTTTTTAGAAGAAGCCTTCGGTGGCCTCATACGTAGCGGCATAACAAGTCAACAACTCAAACTGCTCAAGTGTAAATCATCAAGAAAAAGTATTCTTCTTGAAATCAAATCATATATTCAGGTTGCGATGAAACAGACATAGTATCTTTTCTGAATCAACCCAAGGCAGAACTATAAACACTTTTCCGCACCATCAAGGCCATGAATGGATATTTCAAAACGGAAACGACCACTCATGGCCTTCATTGTTTAAAAAATCAGTAAGGAGACGGAATGAACACCCCACAAAAAGGCTCCGTATGGCAACACCGCAAAGGCGGAATCTATACTGTCGACCGCGCCGCCACTCACACAGAAACAGGTGAATGGCTTATTGTCTATACAGGTCAAGATGGCCAATCATGGGCACGGCCTGAATCACAATTCATGGATGGCCGCTTTATCGAGCTAGAACAGGCAAGACCTATGACAAGGCAAGACTTTCTAAGCACCATAGCACAAGAGCGAAAAGCTCAAACAGAAGGAGCATAGCATGGGATTCTATCGCAAAAAAACAGTTGTTATTGAAGCCGAACAATTCACAGGTGACAACCTTGATGCAGTTCTCCAATTCGTGGGTGATATGGCAACATGCCCAGAAGGCAAAAGCATGGCAAAAGAGCACGGCTTTGTAATTCATACCCTTGAAGGTAACCACCACGCTAGCGTTGGTGACTGGATTATTAAAGGCGTTGCAGGAGAGTTTTACCCATGCAAGCCAGACATCTTTGAAGCAACATACGAACTAGCTGAGCTGACCCAATGCTAAACCACCCTCTTTGACACCACCATGAAAAATGGTTAGGTACAAGAGGAAGGGGCAAATATGAAAAAGTCTATCTTGAAGCGTACAGCCGACATTATGGAAAAGTTGGCTGTCGCAGGAATTGCCATTAGTCTTTATCAAGGTAATGCCAGTGGTATATGGATGGGTTCCGTTTTCTTAGTGTTAAGTTACCTTTTTACCGTCTGGGAGGCAAAACAATGAGTGCATGGACTGCATACATGATTGTTGGTGCTCTAATCACAATTTTTGGCGTTGCTGTTTACAAGTTTGTACCAGACAATAAATAACCATACCACATAGCATCACAAGCCCTCATGGTTCACACCGTGAGGGCTTTTTTTGTGCAGCAAATTCGGAAATTCCGAATTATCTAAGTTGTTCGGCAATTCCGAACAACTGCCCAACCTACGAGAAATCCTCGACAGTTCGCCTTTTGCACCATCAAGGCCATGAGTGGATATTTCCAAAACGGAAACAACCACTCATGGCCTTCATTGGTTCAGAAAGTAAGGAGTTAGTATGACGATCTCAGCAATATTTGATGCATCTGGTAAAATCCCTACATCGTTAACAGCACATGAAAAAGCATGGGCTGACGCCGTTGAAAGTGGTGCTGTGAAGGCTTCTTTTGACGAGCTGAGGCGCAAGCAAGCTTTGTCCCTTGATGAAAAAATTACCATTAGCCGCGCACTCATTCAAGACTGGTACGAAGCTTGGGACGGTTCAGTTTGTGTGTCCTATTCTGGTGGCAAGGATAGCTCCGTTCTACTCTGGCTTGTGCGTCAACTGTATCCTGACGTACCTGCTGTATTTTGCAATACGGGCCTTGAGTATCCTGAAATTGTGCGACTAGTGAAGGCGACGCCTCATCATGTTGTATTGCGACCAAAGATGCCATTTCATCAAGTGGTGAATACCTATGGATGGCCCATTGCATCAAAAAAAATTGCGCGAGGCATCACTATTTTACGCAATCCAACAGAACGCAATCAAAACATTTGGCGACTATATGACCAAGGCATTAACCGCTATGGCAAACCTGTTCATGGTTTTAAAGTATCACAATGTTGGCGTTTTTTAGTTGATGCACCGTTTCCCGTGTCTGACATGTGTTGCAAGGTCATGAAAAAAGACCCCATGCACTTGTATGAAAAAGAGACGGGCCACAAGTCCTTTGTGGGTACACTTGCCAGTGACTCCAAGGCACGGCAACGCATCTATTTGAAGACGGGTTGCAATGCCTATGATGCGGCCCACCCGCGTTCTGCTCCATTATCATTCTGGACTGAACAAGATATTTTGCAATGCATCAAAGAGTACAATATCCCGCTTGCGTCGGTGTATGGGGAAGTTTGCGAAAAAAACGGTGTTTTTAGCACCAGTGGACTTAGCCGCACGGGCTGTGTGTTTTGCTGTTTTGGCTTGCATCTTGACCATCTAGATGGTGAACAAAACCGTTTTCAACAGCTCGCCAAGACCCACCCAAAACTTCACAGCTATTGCATAGACAGGCTAGGGCTTAGGGAGGTCTTGCAGTACTGCAAAGACCACGCAGGCCCGCAACTTGCTAAGCATTTTGTGTGGCGGCCATCTGCTGTGTCTACGCAATTATCACTTTTTGATACCCCACCACCCCTTTAAACTACACTTTTCCGCACCATCAAGGCCGCCAATCGCCCCAGACTGGCGGCCTTCATTGGTTCAGAAAAACATCAAAAGGAGACCAACATGGCAAAAGCGAAAAAAGAAACCGAGGCCCCTGAAGCAACAGCAGAACCCGTGAACACAGAGCAAACAACCGACCAAGCCTCCAAACAGACCACCGAACAAACAGCAGATGTAGCAAGCCCCATAGCTCCAGAAGCTTCAGAAATTCCAGACAGTCCAGAAGCAGACAAGGACAGTTCAAGCATCACAAGCGAAAATGAGGCCGAGGTATCACCTGATACGCCGTCACCCGACGCACCATCACCCGAAGAAACAGCACAGCCCCATCCCTACGCATACAAACCAGAAACCAACAACAAATGCCCATACTGCAATATCACCCTTGCTCGCATTCCGCCTGACAAGTTCAACCCAGAAACCAACGGCACATACTACAGGCAATCGTGCCCATCCTGCCCTTATGTCGAACGCGTCGATACGGAAACAAATCGCGTCTTCTACGTTGAATGGCCCATTCATAAATAAAAGGAGAAGCCCATGGCCCTATCACTTAAAATCAATGACCTTTGCAAAGGCGGCGTCATGGAACGCTTGTCCGAAGCTCTTGAAGAAGCCGTAGCAAACTGTCTTGATCCAAACACAGAAGCCAAAAAGGCACGCACAGTTACCCTTACCATCACCCTCAAGCCTGACGAACAGCGTAACAATGCGCAAATATCCTTTGTCACAGCCGTCAAAAAACAACCACCGGTGGCACTGGAAACATCTATTTACATGGATGCCAACCCAAAAACTGGGGAAGTCGACGCCAACGAGGCAGGCGCTTACTCCATGAACCAATATACCCTTGATGGTGTCTTCGATGAGACAGCCACAAGCAACTAGGAGGACATATGCTTAAAACACTTTATGAAGCAATCCGCCATGATGCAAAACCAGAAATTATTGTCGTCAACAATCGACCTTACGCAACTGGTGAGCTTACACCAGTCCATGAACCTACAGTTGAAACCTTGTACTTGCGCACACTTCGTGGTCTCGTGGACTATATCAACACCAACGTTGATGCTTTGAATAATAATTATTTATTGTGTCATGTAGAAAGTCACAACACTGTGCGCTTATACTCATCCATTGACCCAGATTTCTCACAGCGTTCATGCTATGTCGCAGTAAAATTGGATACAGCGCAGGCAACGTTGAACCAATTCATGGACGCCGAAGCCTTTAACATCATGTTACAATCATGCTTTGTGGAATATGAAGACGATGCCGAAAACAACCGTAAGGAAGTGTTGCAGTACTCTTCATCAGTTCGCGAAGTTGCAGAAGGTCAAACTCTTGATGATGGCATCACGCAAGCTGTGACCGTAAAACAAGGGCTCGCAAGCATGAAGAAGACGACCATCCCGAATCCAGTAACCTTGCGACCATACCGCACCTTTGCTGAAGTGGAACAACCTGCAAGCTCCTTTATCTTCCGCGCAAAATCTGGCCCAAGCTTTATGCTTGTTGAAGCCGATGGCGGAGCATGGCGCGGCGAGGCCATGCAGAACATTAAAAACTTCCTGCAAGATGCCCTGCCAGAACTAAAGATTATAGCCTAACAAAAAGGTGGCCTCCTCTCTCTTAAGCCTCCCTCTTGGAGTGATCTGCTCCCCGTCAAGTAGACAGAGTAAAAAGTCCCCCCCTATCTGTAATTACGCGGCCAGTTTTTCCCGGTACTCTTTCGGGGAAAGCTGGCCGAGCCTTTTTTGAAAACGATGTGTATTATAAAACTGGATGTAACTATTAACAATTTCCA
>JAWXUA010000106.1:0-10608 GCA_044433065.1 Pseudomonadota bacterium | reverse complement strand
CCCCATCCCTTTCCTAAACTTTTTATTTGTGGATGGTACTCTTGGTCTTTGTATGAAAGATTTCGGCCACATGTGGGCTACAACGTTTGTGGCTCTGAATGAAAGAACGTATTAGTACGGATTTTTTTGCTTTCTCAGTCTGCCAAGCTAGTCCTCCTTCAGTCTTACCCTACCAAGCTACTCCACACTAGCAATCGAAGCCACAATACTCCGCGTTATCTTTCCCATACTATAGAACTCCCTTTCCCATAGAAATCTCTTCCCCCATGCGCCGCGAATATACATACGAAGACCAAAACAGCCATCGCAATTAAAAAGTTTTGAAGGAGGATGGGGGTCTGGCCTGCCCGAAGGGTGGCCGGAGGCCATGGCTGTTAGCGAGTCTTCGAGCTTTACAGCCACAGAGAGCAACGCTGGGAAGGAGGAAACTTTTTCAAAAGTTTCCTCCTTCCCCCAGTTTATCCTCATAACAACCCCCTGAATTTAATTTGCCATATGGGGCAAGGGGCTTTATAGTCTGGCCATGCATACACACCAAATATTTACTGAAGCGTCATTGCGGTGGCGCACTCCGTTAGAGCAGCCTGACTTTTTGCCCACGACCAAAGATGAAATGAAGCGACTGGGCTGGAACGAACTTGATATTTTACTTGTGAGCGGCGATGCGTACGTGGACCATCCGACCTTTGGCATTCCTTTGCTTGGCCGATGGCTTGTGGCGCATGGCTATCGCACAGGCATTGTGGCGCAACCGAGATGGGATTGCCCTGACGATGTGATGCGCATGGGACGTCCTCGCCTTTTTGCTGGGGTGAGCGCAGGGGCCATTGACTCTATGCTTGCACACTATACGGCTTTTAGAAAAAAGCGCCATGATGATGCGTATACTCCAGGCGGCAAGGCTGGAGCGCGTCCTAATCGCGCTGTTATTGTGTATACCAATCTTGTGCGCCAAGCTTTTCCGCAACTTCCTGTTATTATTGGTGGTATTGAAGCATCGTTGCGCCGCAGCACGCACTTCGACTTCTGGACCGATGGCTTGCGACGTTCGCTTTTGCTGGATGCTAAGGCGGATTTACTCGTGTATGGCATGGGCGAATATGCCATGCGGAGCGCTGCTGTACGGCTTGATGCTGCACGTGATGAACGTGGAGCTGATGCGCCTGTGAGCGACGTTTTGGCAGGCATTGAGGGCACAGCCTTCATGAGCCGCGGTGCTGATTTTATGGACGAGATTGCAGCCTTAACTGGACAGCATGAAGAAGGGGAAAGTGCTCCTGCTATCATGACCATGCCATCTCATGAAGATATTGTCGCTGATGTGAAGAAACTCATGGCGGCTACGGTTTTGCAGGAACGCCATGTGCATGCTGGCAATACGTGGGCTGTGCAAGCTGTGGGTAAGCGCGCGATTATTTTTGCACCGCCTGCAAAGCCTATGGAAACGGAAGACCTTGATGCCTTGTATGCCTTGCCATTTAGCCGCCGCTCGCATCCATCGTATAATGCACCCATTCCTGCTGAAGAAATGATCCGCACGAGCATTACCACGCACCGCGGCTGTGGTGGTGGTTGTTCGTTCTGCTCGCTGGCTTTGCATCAGGGTCGTCGTATTGCGTCGCGTAGCCGTGAATCTATTATGCTAGAGGCTGAGGGCCTCGCTAAGGCGTCTGGACGAAAGTCTGGGCGTGGTGTGGCTATTAGCGATGTTGGTGGACCTAGTGCCAATATGTGGCAAGCAAAGTGCACTCTTAATGCTAGCAAGTGCAAGCGTGAAAGCTGTATGTTCCCAAGCATTTGCAAGGGCTTTAAGGTGAAGCAAGGCGACGCCATTGACCTTTTGCACGAGATTAGCGGCATGGAGGGTGTGCGTCATGTACGCATTGCTAGCGGCGTCCGCTTTGACCTCGCGCTGAAGGATGAAAAGGCCTTGCGCGCGTATACCATGGAGTTCACGGGCGGCCAATTAAAGGTCGCACCAGAGCATATTTGCGAGAATGTGCTTGCGGCCATGCGAAAGCCTAACGTATCGGTATTTAAAGAATTTCTTGACGCCTTTGAACGTTTTTCCCATGAGGCTGGCAAAGAGCAATACGTCATTCCTTATTTGATGAGCGCGTTCCCATCGTGCACGGACAATGACATGCATTATTTGGGCGACTGGTTGCGTGCTCGCGGTTGGTCTCCACAACAAGTACAATGCTTCATTCCTACACCAGGGACCGTAGCCACAGCCATGTTCGCGGCAGGTATTGACGCTGAGGGTAATCCCGTTACCGTGGCACGGACCGATGCAGAACGCTTGCGCCAACACGCTATTTTGATGCCTGACATGGGCCGCAAGCCGGCTAGTGGTCATGGGAAGCATAGCGGTGGACGTGACGGAAAACACGATGGCCCTAACAATCGTGATGGTAAGTCCCAAGCTCGCCACAAGAGTGGCCGCCAAGGCTCAGCGTACAGCATGCCAAGTGAACAAGGTGAACAAAGCCCTCGCCGCGGCTCTGCCTATGATTACGCGCCCGATCGTCGCCCAAACCGTGATGATGACAGTCGCGATAGGAATGACGGACGCCGCAAACAAAACCACAATGGCCACAACGGCCACACTGCCAACGACCGTAAGCCGAGCAATGGTGGTTCATGTACTCGCAATTCTGGCAGCCGTAAAAATAGCCGTACTAATAAGGGTAATCGCTGAAAACGGGCTTAGTGCGCGTTGCGTATTGTGCCTTTTACTACCTTCAATAGCGCGTAAACAATCAGACTATGTAGCCTCCCCCCTAGCCCCATCGCCCCTAAAAAGGATTCTAAAGGACTTAAGTCCTTTAGCGTGGGTCTGGGGGGCGCCGCACCCAGCCTAAAAACGCCAAAAAATAAAAGAGAAAAACAATGAAATACTGGCTCTTTAAATCAGAACGCGAATGTTTTTCATGGGAAGATCTGAACGCTGCAGTAAACCAAACCACATCATGGGATGGGGTGCGCAATTATCAGGCACGTAATTTTATGCGTGACCAAATGAAAATTGGCGATTTGGGCTTTTTTTACCATAGTGGCAAAAAGCCTGAGATTGTGGGCGTGGTGCGCATTGTTAAGGAAGGCTATGCAGACTTTACGGCGTGGGATCCCGAAAATGGACATTATGACCCAGCATCAACACCTGAAAATCCACGCTGGATTATGGTTGACGTACAAGCTGTGAAAGCGTTTGCACATGGCGTACAACGCACAGCATTACGCGGTATTCCTGAGCTTGGGGCTATGGAGCTCATGCAAAAAGGGAGTCGTTTGTCTGTACAACCAGTGACTAAAGAAGAATTTGACTACATTATGCACCATTTTATGCCTGAAGGACTTGGCGTATAATGTACAATTTTGCTATTTAACATAGAGAAATGAGCATATTACGTTATTGTAAAATCAAATCTGCCTTGCGCAAAGCCCAAAAAACAGATAGAGAAGGGACAAAATACCCTATGGAGAGGATATAAAAACCTTATAAAGAGAGGCTTTATGGCGCGCGTAGAAGAAAGACTTAGCCGATTGGAAGAAACGCTCTACTTTCAAGAGCAAACCATTGTGGACTTGAACGAGGCGTTGACCAACCAGCAAAAAGAGTTGGATGAAACCATCAAGCGCCTTAGCACGGTGGAAGAACGCTTGCGCACGCTAGCCCTGCTCCTCTCCAACGATGGGGGCGAAGATACTGGCCCACCGCCGCATTATTTATAACTATATTGTCTGCTTGCATTGCAATAGAAAAACTCTCCAAGGGCCGCATAGCTTCTTGGAGAGTTTTTTTGATTTCATGCGCCGTGATTGGCCATTCAACGACCTAGTCACCTACGCAAATAAAAATCTTTCCTGCCCGAAGGATGCCGAAGGCACAACCATTAGCGAGTCTTCGAGCTTTACGGATGCAGAGAGCAACGCTGGGAGAAGGAAACTTTTCCAAAAATTTCCTCCTCACCCAGCTTAGTGACTGCTTCGCTTTGGCTCAATGTGGCGCAGGACCCGCCAACTATCGTATGAATAGATGGCAAGCGCTACCCATATGCAAGCAAAGGTGCATATATGCGTGAAACTAGTGTGCTCATGGAAGATGAACACCCCTAGAATAAAGGCAAAGGTGGGCTCAATGTATTGCAAAAGCCCAACGGTTGTCAGGCGTAACGTACGCGCTGCATAGCCAAAGCATAAAAAAGGCACACAGGTAAGGAGACCTGAAAAGCCAAGAAGAAGACTTTCCAGAGTCGCAATGTGTCCAAAAGATGCAAGGCCATGAGACTCTTGCCACAAAATCCACACAAGCATAAACGGCGCAATCATGGCCATCTCAATGAAAAAGCCAGCCAAGGCATTGACCTTAACGGTCTTCCGCATAATGCCATAGAGCAAAAAGGTTGAGCCCAAAGTTAAACCAACCCATGGCATGTGACCATAGCCTATAACCATGGCAAGCACACCAATGACGGCGAGCGCAATGGCGTATAGTTGCAATCTGCTTGGGCGTTCTCGAAAGAAAATCGACCCAACTGCAATGCTCAAAAGAGGATTGATGTAATAACCGAGGCTTATTTCCAATACATGGCCTGAATTCACTGCCCACACATAAAGGCACCAATTACCAGACAGAAGAGCCCCACTCATAAAGCAACGTATGGCCGTGGATGGCGTACGCAAGGCCTCCATAACTTCGGGCCACACTCGCTTATAGAGCACTACGGGTATAAGGAAAACAACTGACCAAACACAGCGGTGAGCTATAATTTCTAGTGGGGCTACACTGTGAATCATATTCCAATATATTGGTGAAACGCCCCATATAGTAAAGGCAATAATACCTGCCCAAAGTCCCGCGTGAGAACTGTTTCCGTTAACTGCTTCCTGAGCAGGCGATGTATTCGTTTTCTGTGACATACGCTATTGCATGGCTGAGCCGCTCTCATCTTCTAAGAGGCTGGTGTCCGGTGCGTTGACGTCGGTGAGCAAGAGACCCAGCGGCATGTATGGTCCAAGAGGAATGCAATCAAAAGCAACTTGACCAGAAGCCACCAAAGGCATCCTTGCCAAAAAGCTTTGCGCTTCTTCAAGACTTGGAGCTTCAAGCACCAAAACCGTACCAGAGCGATCTTGTCTGAAATACATTTCGCGAATGACATCAGCAAGATAGAGTTGCACGCAGCGGTTGATTTCCTGAAGGAATTGGGCCTTAATACGTTCTGGGGTCGCACCTTCACAAACACGGTCAATGGCAAGAATTTTCATAGCAGTTCCTTTTTTATATGTATTATATCAACAGGTTACTTTTTATAAATCACAGAATTTGGCTCCACACGACGCACATGACGCCAACTGTCCACAGTGTAGACAATAAGGGCAAGCCAAATACAGCCAAATGTCAACATATTTGCAGGGCTCACCGTCTCATGGAAAAAGAAAATCCCCTGAATAAAGGCAAGCGTTGGCGTGATATATTGCAAAAGGCCCACAGTGGTCAAACGTAAATTACGTGCCGCATAGCCAAAACATAAAAGCGGAATAGATGTCACAGCACCAGCACCCAAAACCAATATGGTGGTGAATGCTGACACGTGGCCAAGAGCTCCAAGTCCATGGTTTGCTTGCCAAAGAAGCCAGCCAGCCGCAAAAGGCATAACCATAAGCGTTTCCACAAAAAGACCAGGTAAGGCATTGACCTTCACAGCCTTGCGCAAAAGACCATAGGCCGCAAACAGCGTCGCAAGCCCAAGGCCAATCCATGGCACTTGGCCATACGCAATGACCATGGCTAAAACCCCAAAGGTGGCAAGACCAATGGCGAACATTTGCGTGCGATTAAGACGCTCGCGGAAAAAAATAGCCCCCGTCAAAACGTTCATGAGCGGATTGATATAATAACCAAGGCTTGTTTCAAGCACATGGCCAGAGTTCACAGCCCACACATATAGGTACCAATTGCCAGCCACAAGCATGCCACTTAAGAGGCTACGAAAAAAGGTTGAAGGGTGGCTCAACGCGTCCTTCACCTCATCCCAACATTTATAATATGTCACCAACGGTAAAAGAAAAACCACCGACCACACAATGCGGTGTGTGATGATTTCTTGCGCAGGAATGGCTTCAAGCAAATGCCAATACATGGGGAAAAGTCCCCATAAGGTGAATGCTGTAATGCCGGATATAAGACCTCTTTTTCCATTCATTGCATCAGAAGCACCCAAAGACGTTCCTTGAGTACTTTCAGGCATAGCAGAATGCACACCGCGGCTAGACATAAAGGCTCCAAAATCAAAAATATCAATCCATGAAAAAACAACGCAAAAAAAGCGGAGGCCATCGCAATACTGCTGACGACCTCCGCGGCATTCATAGGATATTTTTATGATGAAGGGAAGCTTTAAGAGCATCCACCATAAAAAATGAAGGCAACTTATGCTTTAAAGCTACGCTCAAACAAAGCTTCAATGGCAGCGCGGCCACAATCTTCAAGGAAGCGTGTACCCGTAGCTGTGAAGTGGCGATGGCTAATGACAGGATTTTCAACCTTAGCCCAAGCCTCTTTTTCCCACGTAAACCATGCGCACTGAAGTTGGTCAAAAACATACAAAGGTTTATTACAAATCTTTGCAAATTCAGCACCCCAACCAGTGCCTCCCGTTACCGTGCCATCTTCCTGAACAGTACCCACAACCCAAACTTCATGGCCACTGCTGACCTGCCAGCAAATGGACTGCAACACTTTGCGGAACAAAGGTGCACGGGTGTATTGTCTATTCATAAGGCGCGATACATAGGTCAAGCTTACGTCTTTGAGCGCCAATTCTTCACTGGTCAACATACGAGCACCGCGCGTGCGGTCAAGCTGATGTCCATCAAAGCTATAATTGACCTCTTCAATGCCGTAACGTTCGGCCAAAGCGCCAAAAAAGCTCTCGGTGCCAGCAGCACCACCACTGTACAGGATGCACTCTTTCGTATCGAGCATAATTCCTCCATGGCTAGCAAATAAACAACAATAAAAAAGGTCAACTGCCTCAATTCCAGTGTGTGAATAGCTTACCCTACACTGCAAATACTAATCGCACAAGCCTAAGTTGAAGGGATTTTGGATAAGACTGATTTTAATAAACTAATAAGAAAATCTTTTATGGGCGAATGCGCGTGGTGCCATCTGGGCTAATCAAAATACGAACATCGTCACCCACATAAAAAGGAGCTTCCGTCGTATCAGGAGCTTGCACAACAGCGATCAATTCACCACTTTCAAGGCGCACGGTATATTCCAAAGCATGAGACGTGCTCGCAGCCTCTTCAACACCATAGCCAATAACCGCACCAGCAAGAGAACCTATGACTGTGCCCACAACATGACCACGATGGCCGCGGCCCATGAGACTGCCTAGCGTACCGCCAGCAAAGGCACCACCCACAGCACCAAGGCCTGTGTTTTGATCCTTAATGGTAATATAATCAATGGCTTCAATAGTGCCCCACTGCACGCTCTGGGCTTCGCGCGTTTGATAGCCAGAATAGCTTGCACCGCTATACCGCGAATGGCACGCCGTCACATTCATCAACAAAAAACACACTACGAACAATAAACCATATCGCGTACATTGCCTCATAAGCCCCACCTTTTCATCATATAGATAGAGTATTTTCATCATACCTCTTTCTACATAAGACATGATGTGCCACAAGTCTAGCTCATGATGCCCTTTGTATCAGCACGCTCAAGCATGACAAATAGGACAAAAAAAATGCCCTATGGTAAAACCGAAGTTCCACCATAAGGCATTCAATCGCGTAAGAAGCGAAGCTTAGTAGCGAGGAGGACGTGGAGCGCGAGGGCGTGCTTCGTTTACACGAAGGGTACGGCCACCGAACAAAGAGTTGTCCAAAGCTTCAACAGCAGCGACAGCTTCTGCGTCGTCCATCTCAACAAAACCAAAACCACGAGCGCGGCCGGTTTCGCGATCGCTCACGAGCTTCACAGAAAGTACTTGGCCAAATTCAGCGAAGAGTTCTTCAACTTGCTCTTCATTGGCGGACCAAGGAAGATTACCGACGTAAATGGACTTTGCCATGTAAAAAAACCTCTTGAAAAAAATCTATTCTGTCCCGCGCCCAACCCAAGGCAAAAACAGTCTGCCCAAATGCGCGGCCCCTGTAAGGCCATGCCTTATGTGAGCGGATACGTCAACAAAAAAACGTACCTTTCTACATATTGTATGTAAAAAGACTTTATCAAAGCCTATATAAGGCCCAAAAGTCTAGTTTAACACACGCAACGAAGAATGCGCAAACCGTCTTGAAATAATACTTCCATCTTATTAGGCTTCGTCACAGAACGAACTTCACCAAGACCAAATTTGATATGCTCAACAATCTCACCCACCGTGAACGTTGCATTCATATCATACGGAGTGCCACAGCTCTCCGTCTGACGGCTGATGGCAACCTTCCATGCAACCTCAGTAGCTTGCGCTTCTTGAGCTGCTCTTGTTGCCGCGCGCGTCACTGCCGCTTTCCGTGCAGCCTCAGAGCGTGACTGATCCACGTTTACAGGACTCTCACTAGCAGACTTTGCAGCAGTCTGCTTAGCAGCCAAGTCGTGAGCACGTGCAGGCTTCACAGCCACAGCTTCACTACGGCTAGCACCTGCACGAACGTGGCGCACCGCAGGAGCTTGAGCCTTCGCCTTGACTGGCTTCGCAGGACGATATTTATGCACGCTACCACAAGCGCGGCATTCAACCTTCACTACTTCGCCGTCAACCATAGCTACAATTACATGGCCAGTTACATCGTCACACCGTGAGCAACGAGTTTCGATTCTGCCGCCTGCTGTCAAAGCTTTTGTGCTCATCTACAATCCTTCATGCTAAATCATATGCGAATTCACTAAGTGAATAGAAAAAAATATAAAACAAGGGGAAGTCTTTTACTGTTTCCAGCACCGCATGGCAAGCTCTTAGTGGGGTGGATGAGGTTTTTTGTTTATATGACACGCTGGAAAGAGGATATTTTACGCGAAAGAAGACTCTAGCCCTTCCACGTAAAAGAGTTTATATTCTGCAGAGAAGAAAAGAATTCCGCACGCCCAATAAAACCACCAACGGAGCTAATATGCCTGCCGCTCTCACAATAGATGACGATGCCCTAGCTACCTATATTGATAGTAACGCCGACGCCGCTACCCAAAAAAACTATCTCGACGACATCAAAGAAGAGCTCTCCGTGCTCATCGGTGCCGCTGAGCGTCTTACCAATATGGTGCGCCTTGAAAGTATCCGCATCCCCAAAGACTTTGCCGCTGTGGCTGCAGAATTGCGTCCCAATGCAAAGCACCCTCTTGCCGCAGGAAACGAGCCGCTTATTCTGCCCATTGCAGGAAAAACAGGCTGGATTTTCCTTGTGCACGCGAAACTCTTTGGCCCTGAATTTGACGCACACATACGCCACACCCTCTACTGGCACGAACTCACACGACTAACCCACAAAATGCAATTCCCAACTCTTCGACGCGGCCAAAAGCCCAACCGCAACAGCATCTTGCTTGGCGAGCTGTACCGCGCATTTGGTGAATATGATGCCGCGCGCAAAGCCTTTGCATGGCGCGATGGCCTCCTCAAAGAGCACCTGCATGAACAGCTCTCAAAACTCGCACGCGAAGACTTTGTCAGCTCCCTGCATGGTCAAGCACAAATCGCCCTTGCCGACCAGCATGAAGCCTATCCCGCAAGCCTCAATTTTGTCCTCAAAGAAAGTGGCGATGTGCGTGGCTTCCTGTCCGCCATGCGCCCCTTCATCACCCACCGAACCGTAGCTCTATCCCTCGCTTGGGCCGCCATGGACCATGACCCAGCCCTCAGCCTTGAAGCTGCGCGTAAACTGTCCGCCCTACCCCAAGAAGCCCGTCCGCTACTCGGTCTTTTCCGCAAGCACCACGTATCCGGCAATGCCGACTTAACAGAAGACATTGATATACTTGGCAATCTCTGGAAAGTTTGGGGCCTCCACATCGTGGACACGTCAAGCGGCATCACCGTTGAACCTCAGATACCACAAGATGAGTCGCAAGACAGTCCAGAAAAAGACCAAGTAAACGTCTAAAAAATCTACAAACTGACCATCGGGAATACTATGAACAACGACTCAAAACTTGCCTGTGACCCACAAAAAAACATACAGGACCGCCCCAAAAATGCGCGCCTTGCGGACTTTCTCTTTGAAGCCGGCATGCTCCGCTTCACACCGCGCACAGGCTACCAATTTCTCGGCACAGGCTCCGAAAACGTTGCTGAACACTCGTTCCGTACAGCCATGGTGGGCTTCGTTCTCGCGCGCATGGCCAATATTGCCCCTGAGCACGTTGTCATGATATGCTTATTCCACGACTTCCATGAAGCTCGTATCGGTGATTTCAACTACGTCAACCGCATCTACAACACGACCGCGCCCCGCGCTGCCATGGAGCATGCTCTCCAAGGCACAGGTCTTGATGACGACGTTCTGCCACTCTGGGATGAGCTTGAAGCCGCGGACACCCTTGAAGCACGCCTCGCCCACGACGCAGACCAAATCGACTTTATCCTTAAC
>JAWXUA010000105.1:0-10678 GCA_044433065.1 Pseudomonadota bacterium | reverse complement strand
GGAGGAAAACTTTTTCAAAAGTTTTCCTCCTCCCCCCAGCATCAAATAATTACGCAGCAGCAGGAGCTTCGGTAGGCTCAACCATGGTCACAGCGGCCTTCAAGTAGACAGCGTCCATAGCCTTGTCAGCAAGCAAACGGTCACGCAAGTTAAAGATGAGGCCGTTACGGACATAGTGGTCCTTTACAGCGTCAAATTCTTGGCCAGCGCGGCTTGCGATTTGCTGAAGCTGTGCATCAACTTCTTCCTCAGAAACTTCAACGCCTTCCTTGCGACCAGCTTGCATCAAGAAGATTTGGCTGCGTGCAATGTTTTGTGCTTCAGGCAACACTTCTTGGCGAAGTTCGTCAGCGGTCTTGCCGAGGGACTCAAGGCTACGGCCTTGGCGTTCGGTCTTAGCGCGCAAGTCTTCGAGCAAGTTTGCAGCGTACATGTCAACCATGGACTCAGGGAGTTCAAACTCAACAGTTGCAAGCAACTTGTCGAGCATGGTCTTTTGTGCAGTAGCTTTGTTGAGCTGTTCGCGGCTTTGCATGTAGGAAGCAACAACGGTTTCGCGCATCTTTTCGAGGCTTTCAAAACCGCCAGCCTTTTGAGCAAGAGCGTCGTCGAGTTCTGGCAAGCGGCGTTCTTTGATAGCGTGAACCTTCACCTTCATGGTGATGGTCTTGCCAGCAAAATCAGCATTCAAGAAGTCTTCAGGGAAGGTGATAGGGCCTTCGCCTTCTTCGCCAGCAGGAATGGTCTTCACGAGATCTTCAAAGTCAGGCAAAGCTTGTTGTTCGCCCACAGCCATCTGGAAATTTTCTGCGCTCACGCCTTCAATAGCCTTGTCGCCATCAAATGCTGCGAAGTCGAGAGTTACCATGTCGCCTTCTTTGCCAGGACGGTTTTCAGCGATGGTTACGAGTTCAGCCATGTTGCGGCGGATACGTTCAAAAACTTCGCTTACTTCAGCTTCGTTGACAATGGCCTTTTCTTGCTCAACTTCAAAGCCTTCGTAGTTTGGCAATACAAACTCAGGCATGGTTTCAAAGGAGAAAGAGTATTCAAAGACAACGTCACGTACAAGCTCGCCGCCTTGGAAGTCGATGCGGGAAAGAGGCGCCATGGCAAGCTCGCCCATGATTTCGTTGATGTGGACGTTTACGAGCTCTTGCGTTGCTTCGGAGTAAATTTCTTTGTAGAAACGCTTTTCAACCAAAGATGAAGGAACTTTACCCTTGCGGAAGCCATCAAGGTTTACGGTGCTGCGGTACATGGCGATAGTTGCCATGATGCTGCCGTTAACTTCTTCAACAGGTACAGTAACAGTGACGTTCTTTTTCACCGAAGAAATGTCTTCTACTTTATATTCCATGATTGTGCTCCTCCCCATGCGGGGTATCATCTTGGTTACAATAAGGGGCATCCCTCAAGAAGCGAAGTCTAGCGTTCCCTATCTTGCGAGCGCAAAGCCCTTGAATAAAACGTTGCACACATTTTCTATGGCAACGCATGATACGTCCAAAAAACTTTCAGCAAGGTAAGGATGATGCGACCATAAGTCAAGAACACAAAGGCACATTCCTGAGCTTTATATGGAAATGAGATGAAAGCACAGCCAAAAGTCTGGCCGAAAGTTTGGTCAGGTGGGTATGCTCGCTCTTTTGACAGGCAGGAAAAGGTGGCTATGTATATATTTGGGTGGAAGCGATACTATGTATTGCCCTCCCCTACCTCAAAATACACCTAAAAACGACATTCAATAAGGAACATAATGCTCACGATTACCGCTCACATCACTGCTGTTGAAGGCAAAAGCCAAGAACTGCACGACAAAATGGCTGAACTGATCGATGCATGCAAAGACCAAGATGGTCTCTATTATTACAGCGTCCATCAATGCCACACAGATCCAAACGAATTTATTTTTTACGAACACTTTAGAGATCGAGCCGCTTTTGATGCTCATCAGGCAAGCCCAGAGGTACGCATCACGCATAAGCTCCCTCAAGATTGTATCGCTAAAGCCCATATCCAGCACTGGACCCAGATGGCCGCTTCGGGATCCAAAAGTCTGCCTACGGTGGACGCCCTAGCCACGCGCCGCAGTATCCGCACGTTTACAGATCAAGACGTGAGCGATGAAACCTTGCAGCGCATTCTCCTTGCAGGCATGCAGGCCCCAAGCGCAGGCAATGCCCAACCATGGGAATTTGTCGTCATCAAGTCCGAACAAAGCAAAGAGCATATCACCAAAATCCATCAGTACGCGCAAATGGCCCCCAAGGCTCCTGTATCTGTACTTGTCTGCGGCAACCTTAGCAAAGAAAAGTACGCTGGCTTTTGGGTGCAAGACTGCTCTGCCGCCATCCAAAATATGCTGCTCGCAGCTCGGGCAAATAATGTCGGTACCGTATGGTGCGGCATCCATCCCATTGAAGAGCGCGTTGATGCTTTCCGTGTGGCCTTCAAACTACCTGAACACATGGTGCCCCTTGGCCTCGTAGTCATGGGCTATTCAGACCAGCCTTTTGTAGAGCGCGCTGTTTTTGATGAAAGTAAAATTCATCTAGAGTCTTTTTAGCTTTAACTCTAGCTAAAGGCCCATATGCGGCCCTTTTAGCAAGCGCCTAAGCACGGTTTAGGTGCTCTATGCCAAAAAGAAATAGCCGCGGACAACATTTTTTAAAAAAAAGTATTTTTTTCGAAAAAAACTGTTGACGTTCGCTAAACTTGCCCGTATACACCTGCTTCCACAGCGCGTCTTCGCTAAGACGTGTGTGCATTCCCCGGTGGCTCAATTGGCAGAGCGGGTGACTGTTAATCACTAGGTTGGCGGTTCAAGTCCGTCCCGGGGAGCCAGAGAATTAGGCCTTCATACGAAAGTATGAAGGCTTTTTCTGTTATGAAGCAGAAGAAATCAGGCACGTACAGAGAAATCTGTGCGTGCCTTTTCATTTTGGGCTACCACGGGCCAAATATCAAATTGGCACCGTAAATACAGTTCACATGGGTTTTCCTCCAATAAAAAGTGGGGCAAGCGTGTGTACGTCACAAAAATTGGGAACGGCTAGCACGCAAGATGAGAATTTTTTCTCTCTTTAAGACATCAAAAAGGACCTGCGGAATTTCCGTGGGGCCTTTTTAATGCTTGCTCTACTGTGGTATCTTCAAATCATAGTTTTTTTCAAGGTACAGCAAAATGTCATTCAAGTTTCGGTAAATTGTCAGTTCGTTTACACCAAGTAAACACATTTCGCTTAGACTAGTTTCTGCATTTTCCCTATCATCAGCAATGAAAATTTGACTCTTTTTCCATTCTTCTTGAAAGTAACAGGATATTTAAAGCTCCGCCCCTCACCTTCATAAGCACCGCCTAGTCCACAGTTTTGAATCAAATCATTACAGCATCAAGCCACCTCTTTTCAAAGTTTACAAAGCTACTCTAGACATTCTGAGGACAATTTTTGCTCTTCCATGGGGTTTCTCTCCCATTTGATAAAGTCCAGCCTTGACAAGATAAATCAATCTTCCTCAGTCAAAATACTATCTACCTTCTTTCTAGGTCGCCCAATAGTCTTGGGTGGCAAAGTTTTTTCTATGACTTCAGAAAGGTGACCATGAGCCATCGCATATTCCAATTCTATCATAAGAATATGGGGTGGTGTGTTTAAAGCTTGGGCTAAAAGGCAGAAGGTTGAAAGCGTAGCCTCTTGATGTCCATTTTCTAAGCGTTGAATATAGCGCCTCCCTACGCCTGCGGCTTCTGCAAGCGTATACTGGCTAAGGTTTTGCCTTAAGCGCGTGGCCTTAATAATTGAGCCAAGATATGTACGAAAAGAGGGATGTTCCATATTCACAAAATTACTTGTGAAAAAAGTCCTTGAAAAGGGACTGATAAGACCCTATAATGGTGACGCTCTACGAAAAAAAGGCTTCCCCATGTATCCAACCCCATTTTCTCTTCATAAAAGCAGTAGCATCACGAGTAAGCAATTATTTGAAGAGTCTGCTGTGCTAGTGGCGTTGGGTAAATTCACGTATCGCCAACTATATCGGCGTACAAGCTGCCAATAAGTCCGATATTGGAATCACCATGGAAGACAAAGAGGAGAAGCCTCTGCCCATGAAAGTGCTCAAAGGCACGATGAGCAAACTTATCTACCCGTAAATTCGGGTAGAAGTGGACAGACATTGTAGGGCATTCGCAAGACTATTGTACAGCATACCTTTCATCCATGTAGAGCTGTAATATATATGCTTCTGCCGTTTCAATTTGCTGGGTTTCAAAAGTATTTAGACATATAGTAACAACGAAACATTAAACATCATCTTAAAAATGGAGAGTAAAATGTTTAAAAGACTTGTATTTACCTGTATCTTGATTTTATCTCTTAGTTTTATCTCTGGCTGTGCAACTGTTCAAGATGTTTTTGAAGATGTAACTCGCATAGACATACAATCTTTTTCTAAAACAGATAAAGACTCTGCTTGTGCTATGTGCGATGAATGCCCTGAGCTTCAAAGCGATGGAAAAGGCATTTGTATCAATTGTGGACATAAAAAAGGTGACCATTATTAATTTAAAAAGTGGCCACTTTTAACTAAAATCAGGAGTATAAAGTGAAAAAAATATTATTGTGCCTACTTGTGATACTTATTTGTTCTGCACAAATTTCATTCGCAGCCCCCTTAAGCAAGCAAGATACAGAAATTTACAAAAGGGCCGACACCTTGTACCATAAAGAGCAATATAAAAGGGCTCTTGAGTTATCATTACCACTAGCAGAGCAAGGCAATTCGGATGCGCAAAATTTGGTAGGATGCATATATGATGCAAAGAAAGATTATAAAAACGCTTTGGTCTGGTTTGAAAAAGCGGCGGAACAAAATCACCTACGCGCACAATATAATTTAGGACTAATGTATGCACTTGGGCAAGGCGTTATAAGGCATTATAAGGAGGCAGTAGAATGGTACATTAAAGCGGCTCGAGGTGGATACACACAGGCACAATTTAAGCTAGGATATATGTATGCCCGTGGTTATGGCATAGTAAAAAGCGATATAAAAGCGTTATTCTGGTATACACGTGCAGCAAGAGAAGGACATGGTGATGCACAAACTAAATGTGGAAATTACTATGCTCATGGGTGGGGAGTAAAAAAAGATTATAGAAAAGCGTTGTTTTGGTATAACAGAGCGATAGAACAAAATGATGCAGAAGCACAATTTATGATTGGACTCCACTATGATGATGGCACTTGTGGTCTAAGTAAAGATTATCAAAAAGCAATACACTGGTATAAAAAAGCAGCAAAACAAGGACATGCAGATGCATACAACAATCTTGGTGCTATGTATTACAACGGAAGAGGCGTTCGTAAAGATATAAATATGGCTCTATCATTGTATGAAGAAGCCGTTTCACGAGGATCTTCAACCGCACAGAAAAATATAAATATTCATCAGGCAAATTTAATCAGAGCATCATACAATAATTCAAGTGGAAGTAGTGGTTGCTCTAGCTATAGCACAACAGATCCCAACAATCCTAATGCATCGTGTGCAAACTGTGGCAGACCTAAAACATCTCACTAGTAAAATAGGAGTTGTTTAAATATGTTTGCTTTGCTCACTCTGATTGTTTGAGGAATTTACATCCATCGCCTTATAAAGTCTTTTATATACAAACTAAGAAAGCACTAGTAATTGTGTGCTGCGTTATTTGTGCTTTCTTAGTTTGAGCATCAACATGAAAAAGGTATGCCTTAGAGAGTATGAAGATTGGGGGAAGGGGAAACTTTCTGAGGCGGATTGTTAACTGAAAGTTATCACCTCAGTAAGTCCACTTTCCCTTATCACTTCCACAGCACTTTTATAGTCGAACTTTTTATTTGTGGATGGGAGAGCCGTTTTTTAATGAAATTTGCGGCCACATGATGGGCTATGAAGTTTCTGGCTTCGATTGGGCATGAGGTCCAACTCGAAGCTTTTTTTGTGAACAAGGTAAAGGTCTTCGAGCAACAGTCATGGTACGCCTCCCTCTACAATCATTCTGCATCATTATACATGAGGATTTTTCTGCACACACGCATCCAAAAAAGTGCTTGCCCACCCAACGCACTTAACAGTATAGACTTGCATTCAGTGTAGTAATCTCGCTTGATTACACCATACTATACGCTTGAATTTTGCCCTATGCCCACATTAAGTTTTTTAAGGTACAACCATGAAAGCACTCAAAATTGCAATTCTCTCTCTTTCGCTCCTGACCATCATGGCTGGCGCTGCCATCTCCCCAGCTCTTGGGGAAATCGGCCGCTATTTCTCTGATGCGCCGACCTTGCTCATCCAAGGTATTCTCACCACCCCAGCACTGTTCATTGTATTAACAGCTGTGTTCTTCCAAAAACTCAGTGCACGTTTTTCCATACGCAATCTCACCTGCATGGGCCTTGCGCTCTATATCATCGGCGGCTGCGGTGCTGCTCTCATGGATAATGTCTATGTCATTTTGGTATGCCGCGCCATCCTCGGTATCTCCGTTGGCATCATCATGCCCTTATCCACTGGCCTGATTTCCTACTTCTTTAAGCCAGAAGAGCAAGTCGCGCTCATGGGCCGCTCCAGTGCCATGAACAACCTTGGCGGCATTGTAGCCCTCTTCTTCTCCGGTATCCTTGCAGCCCTCAGCTGGCGCTACGCCTTCCTCGTCTATGGTGGTGCCATAGTCCCTCTCATCCTCTGCTTTATCTACTTACCCAATGAACACTTGCGCAGAAAACCTCTTGGATCTGCTACCAATAAGTGGCGTACCCTGCCCCTCTATATCACAGCCTACCTCACCATGGTCATCCTCTATGCCATGGTCGCAAACTTTGCCATGATCTCAAGTAAAGAAGAGATTTTCCCACCCTCCTATATTGGCTGTATCATGGCTCTGCAAACCTTAGTTGCATTCCTTATCGGCATGTATTTCAAAAACTTAGCACAACGCCTCGGCAATATGATGCCCACAATAGCAGGTCTGCTCTTCATCCTCGCCTTTGCTATTTTTTCCTATAGTAGTAATTCCATCATCGTCACACTCGGCATGCTCTCATTCGGCGCAGCCCTTGGTATGACCATGCCGCTCATCTTCATCAAACTCGGCACCCTCGTGGAAAAAGAACATATGCCAGCATCCATGTCGCGCATGAGCGCAGCCATCTATGCCGGCCAGTTCACATCGCCACTCATTATCATGCAAATCCAGTCCATACTCCAAAGCACAAACCCGCACTTCCCTTATGTCTGTGCCATCGCTCTGAGCTGCACCGTCACTGTGCTTTTAACTGCTTTTGTGCGGAGATAATATTAACTTGGGGGAAGGAAAACCTTTTTAAAGGATTTTCCCTTCCCCCAAGCCTAACGTACCAACCTAACTAGCCAACTTACCCCCTAGCCAGCATCCCTGCCGTTGCCGGTAAAGGTCACGGCTTTAGAGCGGTTGCCATCCACGGTAAACTTGAGCGTAAAGTTGCCAAGCGGGATATAACCTTTGCTTTCGTATTCCGTTTTATTGGTTTTGATGGTGACGCCACCGAAGGTGAAACTGTTTTCGTCTTTGAGGGCTTTCTGTGCGTCTTTCTCTGACTTGTTCTCGATGGCGGATGCCTTTGCATTTTGGGCGACAACAACGGTAAACAAACCTTGCTTATGGGTTGCAATCCATGCTTCAACTTCTTTTTGCGCTGAAGCTGGCACGTTATGCTTGGCCATAAAGTCTTTGGCAAGATCTTGGACATTGCCATCGGCTGCTCTGAAGGATGCTGTGGACGTACGGCGTGCACTTTGGATGACACGTATATTTTCACCATTAAGGATTTTACCACGGCTAAGGCCGAAGTTTGTTTCGAGGGTATTTTCTACGGCATATGTGCGTTGTGCACGCACACCAACCTTCATCTGCGCATCCCGACCCACATTTTTGACATTGGCACCTACACCCATGGTCGAAGCGAGACTTCGTGCGCCTCGGATGGCGACTTCTTTGCTGCCACCTAAGCCCACCGCCGCTGAGGCAGAGAACTGATGATTGGTGGTGACACGGGTTGTTTCGCCGTGGCGGTGAGTCTCATGGGAGACAGTGCGACTAGCTTGGGCTGACGCATTGGCTTCCAGACGCGCAGCTGGGATGCTTCGAGCATCAACATCCTCGGGGGCTATCCCTTCGGCTGCAGCTTCTGCAATTTGGGCCTTTGCCCAAAGGGTGTTCACTGTACCCACGACGTTTTCTTGGGCCAAGACACCTGCACCGATGCCGTGGGCGGACGTGAAGTGGACTTCATCAACATAGGCAAGCGAGTCAACAGAGCCACCGCCAGTAAAGATATTGGCCATAAAATTAGCACAATCACCGTCGTCAGCAAAGGAGAGGCGTAGCCCTGAGGATCCTGTGCCAGATATGGTCCCTTTGAGAAGCGTACCCAACGCGCTTGCTGATACGGCAAAACTGGCAAGAGCTTGTGAGCTGATGGAAACTTCTGGCCGTCCACCATGGTCACGGGTCATCATGATGCTTTCTTTGAGTTCATGGGAGTACATAGCACTGAGGCCAAGGTTCTCTGTCTCTTTGGGCGAGGGCAGGCCAGCCTTGATGGTGATTTTACCTGCGGAGGAGATGGATATGGCATCTCCAGTTCCCATGTCAGCCAAAAGACTTTGGGTCGCGTCGGCACAGAGACCGCGACGAACTTCTGTCTTGGTCGAGGTATCGCCAGCTGCGAGGGTGAGCTGCTTTTCCAGATTTTTAGCTCCAGCTTGACGTATGGTGGTTTTGAGAAGACGGGGCATAGCACCCTTAAAGCCTTTGAGCATACCGCGCGCACGAGCGTTGGCTACGTCTTCTTGCACCCCAAAGGAGCAAAGCTCTTTGACCATGGTTGCATGCACGGATGTTTTACCAATGGCCCCATGGGCAGCTTCGAGCTCGGCCCTGTATTGCTGTCCGAAGGTATCGAAGGTTTTGGCACCAGATGCTTGGAAGGCGCGCAAAAGGGACGTCTGCATGAGGGATATGCCGATGGCTCTGTCTTGTGAGACGTGGGTGGCATTGTGAGCACGGATGCGGTCGGTCATGAAGCTGATCTTTTTCAGGATGGCTCCGCGGACACCACCACGTTCGGTATCGAGGGATGAATGCATGCCTGTGGTTATAGCTATGCTTTTTTCAAGGTGGTCATTCAGGGTGTGAAGATTTTTCCCCGCATTGATGAGGCCCATGGATTCTGAGCGTACAGCAGTGCGCACAGCACGGTGTAGGTCTGGACCACCATTGGGCTTGGCAAGGGCCTTTTCGTCGAAGACCTTTTTGTCCAGCTTTTGCATGCGGTCCGCAACACTCGTCGAGCGGCTTTCGTGGACCATTAAAATCACGTCCATCTTAGGCCGATAGGTTTCAATGATATGCTTGAGGGTGTCTTTCATATCGTGGAGGCTGGACGCGTCGCCAGAGTGGTCTGTGTAGGCCGCCAAGGTACGCGTAAATTCACGGCTATGCGCTTTTTCGGGCGAGTCTTTAGCGTGCTCGTCGGTGCTATGGCGCACAGCAGAGGTGCTGACCTTCATCTTCTCAAAGTCCACATGCTTATTACGTACGGCGTGGGTATTGGACGGATGCAGAGAAAGCCCCTTTAAGGCCACTTGCCGGTCTTCAACTGATGCCGTCAGGACGTCGTAAGTTTGCTTCAAGCCATCGCAAAGGGATTTGGGCACGCCTTTTTGTTCAGCAAAGGCCACAAAATCACCGCTATTGGGAATTTTGGTCCCGTTGACGGCGCAATCGTGGGTGTAAAGCTCATGAAGCACAGCACCTATGGCAAAGTCACTATCAGTGTTGCCCCAGTCCGTATGCTCAATGGCAAGCTCAAGGGCGCGTATGTCATTGACATCACTACGGGAAAGACCCACGCGTGCAAGCTCGGCATTGCTGAGGTCATGCACACTTTCTGTTAAGACACGATCAATATACTGACAGGTCACCGCAAGGGTTTCGCCTTCCACCTTGCCAGCCTTGCTGACACCTTGAGCCGCCATAACCTCTTGCAAGAGCTCACCATGGGAGACAGCGTAGTTGGACTCTTCAATAAAGTCGAGGGCATCAACGTAGTCGCTACCAACCGTGGTTTGCGCGCCAACAGGACCGATTTTTGTGGCGAATGGGGAGCCTGTGACCAGATTTTTAATGGTCTCCATGGTGCCTTTTTCATCCATACGCAGGGCAGAACCAAATCCTGTTCCCTCAGTTGATGGGTCGATGCGAGCTATAATACCATCAATAAGATGCTCTTCGGCCATATTCACTTGCCCACGGGTGAGGGTGCCGCTGAGGGCGTACAAGGAATTACGAGCACGGTGTCCATCAAAGTTGACGGCCGCTTCTTTAACACTTGCCAAAGCCGCTTTGTACTGTGCTTTATTGGTGATACCTGTGGAACATGCGTGCTCAAGGGAGCTCATATCCGTATTGCCCTTGCCTAAAACATGTTGCATTTTGGGCGGCAACTGTTCCACAAAGTCTGCAAAACGCACATCAAGCTGATCATCAGTGAGGTTTTCGCCTGCAAGGATAGATTTTTGTTCCGACCATGCCGCGTGCAAAAGGACGACCGAGGCGGCCTGCGTCTTGGACCCAGAACCAAGCCCATAG
>JAWXUA010000104.1:0-10692 GCA_044433065.1 Pseudomonadota bacterium | reverse complement strand
AAGGGAAAAACCTTTTTCCAAAAAGGTTTTTCCCTTCCCCCAGTCATAAAATAACTTAGTTTTCAATCCTGTAATTAGGAGCTTCTTTGGTGATAATAACGTCGTGTACGTGGCTTTCGCGCAGGCCAGCAGTGGAGATTTCCACGAACTCAGCCTTTTCGTACAAGGCGTTGAGGTTTTCAGCACCAGCATAACCCATGCCAGCACGCAGACCACCAATCATCTGGAAGATGCTGTCAGCAACGGCACCCTTAAGAGGTACGCGGCCAACGATGCCTTCAGGTACAAGCTTCTTGGTCTTTTCTTGGAAGTAGCGGTCGGAGCTACCGTCTTTCATGGCGTCGATGGAACCCATGCCACGGTAGATTTTGTAGGAACGACCTTGGTACAAGATGGTTTCACCAGGGCTTTCGTTGGTACCAGCAAGCAGGCTACCCATCATGATGGAGTGCGCACCAGCGGCGAGGGCTTTCACCATATCGCCAGAGAACTTGATGCCGCCGTCACCGATGATGCAACGGTCCATTTCACGGGCAGCGCGAGCGCCTTCCATGATAGCGGTAACTTGTGGTACGCCAACGCCAGCAACGATACGGGTAGTGCAGATGGAGCCAGGTCCGATACCGATTTTAACGGTGTCAGCACCAGCTTTGAGCATGGCTTTTGCACCTTCGTAGGTGGCAACGTTACCTGCAATAAGTTGGCAATTAGGGAAGCTGGACTTCACCATTTCAATGGCGCGAAGCACATTGAGGGAATGACCGTGGGCAGAGTCAAGAACCAAAACATCAGCACCACCAGCAATCAATTCGCTCGAACGGGCTTCGCAGTCTTTACCAATGCCGATGGCTGCGCCAACACGAAGGCGACCGTTGTCGTCCTTACATGCGTTAGGATATTTCACAACCTTATCGATGTCCTTCATGGTGATGAGACCGCACAAACGTTGTTCGCTGTCAACCACAAGGAGCTTTTCAATACGGTGTGCATGCAGGTGGAACTTCGCTTCTTCAAGAGTCGTGCCTACAGGAACCGTCACAAGGTTCTTGCTGGTCATGACTTCGCTAACGAGGGTACCTTCAAGGTCTTTGACGAAGCGCACGTCACGGTTGGTGAGAATGCCCACGAGCTTGCCATTTTCAACAACAGGCAAACCAGAAACGCGGAATTCTGCCATGAACTCAAGAGCACGACGAACGGAAATATTTGGCTTGATGGTCACAGGGTCAAGAATCATGCCGCTTTCGGACTTCTTAACTTTTTCGACTTCAAGGCGTTGTTGCTCAGGAGACATGTTTTTGTGGATGATGCCAATACCACCGTTGCGGGCCATGGAAATAGCCATGGCGGACTCAGTAACGGTGTCCATGGCGGCACTGATGAGCGGAATATTGAGGCGAATGGAAGGAGTGAGATAGGTGCTTACATCGACCTGATCAGGGGTAACCTCGGAATATCCGGGGAGCATCAAAACGTCGTCAAACGTTAAGCCCTTGCACACAACTTTGGACATGTGGTTCTCCATGGGGTTATGGTCGTATCTAATAAAATTATCTGCATGCGTGGTGGCACCACAGAATCGTTTACAATTTTGTAAAATACTAATCAACAATGATATGCCGATACGCCTTGACTGTCAACGACTGTCTGGCCTCTCTGGCGCATTGGCTCGCAGAAAAAAATGTGCAAATGCCTGCCTTCTACAAATGTAGAGGGCAGGCAAAAGAGCGTATTTATGAAGACGTAGAGTGCCTACGGTATTTATCAGTTGTGACGTATCTTTTTCGTCTTTGCTGTACTGTAGACATCATAGTTATTGGCCTCTTTATTGAGTTACATATTGCTCTACGTACGACTCTACTTATTGGTCTTCATGCGTGTCGCTAGGTGTTGCCAAAGCATCTTTTGCCATGGCACGCAAATCTTCCATAGCGTCAGGATTATTCATGACAGCATTGAGGTGCACTTCAGCTTGAGCTTTGTCGTGCAGATAATGCAAGTAAAGAAGACCGAGATTATAGCGAGCTGCTGGGTCATCGTGTAATGTCAAAAGGCGCTCAAAAGAAGCTGCTGCATCTGCATACTTTGTAGCATGATATTGCGAAATACCAAGCAGGTACAGTGGGCGCTGTTCTTGTGGAGCTGCCACAACAGCACGCTGCAAGAAATGTCCAGCTTGCTCCCAGCTTTCATGGCCAAGGAAGTGCTCACCAAGGAAGAGCAAGGCCTCGATATCGTTGGGTTGGCCTTGCAAGCGTTGCATCATCATGCCAACATTATCCATATCAGATGGACCTTGTTCGGCCATGGAAACTTGTGGACGGCCATCCACAACGAGAGCTGGATTGTTGAGGCGGTACACAAAGGATCCGACCAACATAGTGATAAGGGAAGCACCAACAATCACAAGGAAAAACTTGCGGTTGAGGTCAAGCCCTATGGTCTGATTACTTTGGGTTTTAGTCATCTTGAAGCATCTCCATCTGGCGCAAGCGGCGTTCTAAGCGTTGTTGTGCACGTGCGACAAAGAAGAGGTATGCACCAAGGCCAAGCCATACTGAGGCATTGGCGTAAAGGAGCCATTGTGACGTTTCCATGGTAAATCTCCTAAAGGGCCTCGCGGCTAGCGTTGCTGGCGAGGGTGTCGAGTCTGTCTGTTTGGCGCGCTTGGTTGTAGCGGATGGCTGTTAATGCCGCCCACACAAGACCGAAGAGCAAGACACAAACAATGGCAGTTATTTTCATTTCAGGTTCAAGTCCGCCTTCTTTGGATGCAAAGACGGCTGGATGGATAGAACGCCATAAGCGTGCGGAAAAGAAGACTAAAGGCACGTCCACAAAGGCCACAATACCCACAACAGCAGCAACGCTTGCTTGTCTGTCGCGAGGCATATTCATGGAGCGGAGCACCAGATAGCCAGCGTAAACAAACCACATGACCAAGGTCGTTGTCAGTCGTGGGTCCCATGTCCACCAGACGCCCCATGAATGACGGCCCCAAATAGAGCCTGTAATCAGGGCGAGGCCGCTGAAAAGGACGCCAATTTCCGCAGCCGAAGCAGCAAGACAATCCCAACGGCGATTGCGTGTGCGCAAATAGGCAACACTGGCCACAAAGACCACGAAGAAGCTTACAAAGGACCACCAAGCCAATGGCAAGTGGGTGTAAAAAATCTTCTGCATGAGTCCCATGGTGGCTTCCGTGGGCGCATAATTATAAATGAGGTACTGGCACACAGCAAGCGCAATGCCAGCCATGAGAGTAAGTGGTAGAAGTATGTTTTTTTGCATATATGTACCTGTTTTTGAGCTGGGAAAGGGAAATTGTTTTGGAAAAAGGTTTCTCTTTCCCAATACTATAAACCCCTTAAAAAACTACTCATCACCATTATATAAAAAACCAAAAAGCACGATGCCTGTTCCGAGGAAGAGGGCATCGAAGGCGCCTACGATACCAAGCCAGTCGGTCCAACCTTCTGGAATGGCATCGGAAAAAGCACCAGCACCCACGCGAATACCGGCTAGAAGCACAGGTATTAGGAGCGGAAAGAGCACGATGCTAAGCAAGGACTCGCGTGCAGCTTGACCTTGTGAGAGTGCACCGAGCAAAGAACCTAGTGCCACCAGACCAATGTCCACCAAGAAGACGGTGAGAAGTCCGATGGTCCACAAATCTGAGACTTGTTGACCGAGGAAGACAATGGCCGCAGGCAGGAACAGGGCTTGTGCTGCTACGAGGAGGACGAAGCCAGCCATGGCCTTACCAAGCCATACGGACTGTATGGGCATAGGTGCAAGGCGCAAACCATAGTGCGTGGCGTTGACTTCCTCGATGCTATAGAGGGTGTTGTAAATGAGCACTTGGCAAAAGACCGAGGCAAGCCAGAAGATGGCCGCTGCACCTTGGGGTGCCATGACTTCGCCAATGCGTTGTGATAAACTGAAGACAAAGATGAGCAAAAGGCCAAGCAAAAGGGCTTGCACAAGGCCAGTGCCACGGGCGAGCACAAGGCGTAAATCCTTGCTCGCGATAGTGATGGCAGGACCTAGCATGGGACCTCACTTTGCTTTTGGAGAAAGGTCAGATAGTCGGATGCAGGTCCGTTATAGACCGCAACTCTGTTTTCAATGGCAATGACCTTGTCGGCGCGCTTCACATCTTCTGCAACTGAGTGGCTAATCCATACAAGGCCAGCTCCTTGTTCGCGCGCCGCAGCTATTTCACGATGCAAAATACCTACGGAATGCACGTCAAGGCCGGTAGCTGGCTCGTCCAAAAGGATGAGCTCTGGCTGTAATAAGAGGAGTCGCGCTAGGTTCAGCCTTTGGGCCATGCCGCGTGAAAAGCCGCCAGCCCGTTCAAAGGCAAAGCGTTTTAATTCCATGCGCTGCAAGGCCGCCACAAGCTCATCTTCGCTATGTCCGAGGCCGTGGAGCTTACTCCAAAAAGCAAGGTTTTCCACTGCCGTTAAGTCTGGATAAATAAAGGTTTGGTGACCAAGGTAGCCCAATTTTTCGTCGGGTACGCTGAGCTTCACGTCACCAGAACTTGGGCGCGAAAGACCAGCCATTATTTTTAAGATCGTGGATTTTCCTGCGCCGTTAGGGCCTGCCAATAAGGTGACAGTGCCGCGTTCAATGGTCAGGTTTACGTCCTTAACAATAAGCCGCGTTCCATAGAACTTGGATACGTTGACGAGTTCGATGAGCATGCTTGTGCCTCCAGCTTATGCCGCTTTCTTGCGACGGCGCAAGGCAATGATGGGTACGATGCTCATGATGATGCTACCGATCCAAATCCAGTTGACCAGCGGTGTCACGTTCAAGCGGAGCGTTGCGCGGCCATTGGCATCGACACCTAAGAGGGTGGCGTAGAATTCATTGCCAAGGGAGAAGATGGTAGCGGCTTCAGAGTATGCGCGGTCATCAAAGTTACTGTAAATGCGGCGTTGTGGGCTTGTTTTGCCAACAAGTTCGCCGTCTTTCATGACAGCAAGTTCAGCTTCGATGAAGACATAATTTGGTGTTTGGCCCTCGTACAAAGCGAGGAACTGAACATCATAACCACCAACATTGACAGCTTGGCCTTGTCGTAAAAGCACTTCATCTTCGCTCTTGAAAGGACCAGAGAAGGCTACGCCAATGACCATGAACAAGACGCCAACGTGCACGGCATATGCGGAGATGGAGATATTGTTGCGGCGCAAAGATGGCTCAAGAATGAAGAGGGTCACAATGCCCACAAGGGCTGCACCAGCACCAGCAGCACCAATGACAGCCAGCGGAATGGTATACCCCGTCATCCACATGCCAAAGGCCATGACCGCAAAGGATACCAAAACGATGAGGACGCCAAGGCGACTGCGAAGGCCACCTTTCCAACCAAGCCATGGGCAAATGGCGAGCATGACTGCAAGCAAGGCAAAGAGCGGCAAGCATACACGGTTGTAGAAGGCTGGCTCAAGGCCCATAGGCTTATCAACCCAGAACTGACTGATGACAGGCCACAAGGTCGCTACAAGAATGATGAGGCTGAGGGCAATGAAGACCCATGCTGTCAAGACAAGGAAGCCTTCGCGGCTTTCAAGGCCTTCGAGCTCTTGGGCATTGGAATTTTTCCAAGCCACAGAGGCCATAGCAGCGAGCACGAGGAAGATGAGCACAAAGGTCAAAAGCGGTGAGCCAACGCCGCCACTACCAAAGGCGTGCAAAGAGTCTACAACACCACTACGTACCAAATAGGTGGCAAAGAAAGCGGAGATGGTGGTCAAGGCCATGAGGAAGGTATTGGTGCGGTGAAGCTTATTGCGGCGGCTTTCAATGACCGCTGTATGCAAGTAGGCTGTTGCCACAAGCCATGGAATTAACGAAGCATTTTCCACTGGGTCCCATGCCCAGTAGCCGCCCCATCCAAGTTCCATATAGGCCCACCATGCGCCAAGTACGATACCAGCTGTAAGGAGCATCCACGAAATAATGGTGAACGGACGTACAGCATCAACCCATGGGCCTTCCACAGAGCGCATGCCGCTTAAAGCTTGTGCCATGGCAAGGCAACCTGGGATGGCGAAACCACCGTAGCCCAAGAAGAGTAGAGGTGGATGGATAATCATACCAGGGTGTTGCAGGAGTGGATTAAGTCCATTGCCGTCCATAGGAGCTGGTTCAACAACGGTGAAAGGATTACTCCAGCATGTCAAAATAAGCAGGAAAAAGGCCATGATGGTGAGGAAAAGCATCCAAAACCAAAGCTTTGTTTCTTTGCTTACCTTTCCATAGGTAGATGAAATGAGGAAGAGCACACCAAAAATACCCACAGACCAAGCCCAGAAAAGCATGGAGCCTGCTTGGCCAGCCCAAAAAGCTGTCAGTCTGTAAAAAAGAGGTAGGGTGCGGTCGGTATAACTTGCTACATAGACAAGGGAAAAATCATTATACACAAGAGCTTGTATAAGGACAGCTGAGGCTACCGTCATGAAGGCTGTCAGCATTAAATGAGCGCGTTCCATCCAAGCGAGGGCTGTGGTTCTGCCCTGCCAGATTTGTATGGCTGCTGTGCCTGCGAAAAAGAGGGCGAACAAGAGCGCCGCTACAAGCAAAAGATAGGCGAAAAGATGCATAGAAACTCCAAACCGTTGACATGATACGTACGTAAAGTATGACTGAGTCAGCCTTTTATTTTGGGAAAAGCAAGACGACTCTTAATTGGCTCTGCAAATGCGGTCTAGGAACCAGAAGACAGAAGATGCGCGTTTGTTAGTCACGGTTTTCTTTTTGATACTTAGAAGGGCACTTTGTCATGAGCGTGCGTGCAACAAAAACGTCGCCACCGGCAAGAATGCCACCTTCAACAATGACTTCAGCCCCAGCCTTAAAGGTATCTGGAACAGCACCCTTAAAGGTTACGGCCATGACTTTCTGGGTATTTTCTTTATCAGTTAAAATAAAGCTCACACCAGGCTCTTCTTGGAACATGACAATATTTTGTGGGGCGACGTTGCCAAAGAGACGAAATGATTGAAGCTCTTCGCGCGGCATGGCGAGGGCTTCGGATACGTTTAAGAAATAAACGCTGTTCTGTGAAAATCCAGAAAAGAGCAGATATCCCACGCCGCCAAGGAAAAGGGCTAGCGCAACAATATATAAACTCTTGCTGTTTTTCTTAGCCATATGATGTCCTTTGTGGGCTTTGCGCCCCATGCTTATGGTCGTATACAAAAACTCGAAAGTGTGTGGCACTTTGAGGATAAAGCATTAGCAGAGTATGTACAAAAGCAAAAAATGAATAAAAATACGCTATAGTATGGCAAAATTGAGGCAGATTGACGTCCATAGTGTTGCACACCATGGCAAATGATGAAAACTCATAGCGAAAAAAAGCAAAAAAAGCCAGAAAAAGCTCCGTCAAGACACCTCAAAAACTGTGAGCTCACGTGCCTTTTTCAAGCCTAACTCTGCTAAGAACGCCTTTTCTATACCTTGTTTTAAGCTCTCTTGCAATAGAGTAATAGTTACTATTTAGATTTTAATTCAAGCATAAAATAATACCGCCAAAGGCAAAAAAGCCCTTGGCGGTATCCTATTTATCTGCGTACACAAGTATCGA
Source organism: Pseudomonadota bacterium (assembly GCA_044433065.1). Taxonomy (GTDB): domain Bacteria; phylum Desulfobacterota; class Desulfovibrionia; order Desulfovibrionales; family Desulfovibrionaceae; genus Nitratidesulfovibrio. The sequence goes on along the minus strand of JAWXUA010000104.1, from coordinate 3,086 downwards.
ACGGTGCAGCCTTGGCTTATACATCCGCAGCTTGGCCCATATCTTTTCCTGCATCGTGATTTTTTTGTATGCTTTCAGGTCCTTGTTCGACGTGACTTGTTGCCGATACCTTATCCGCAATGCGTTTTTGCGTCATCTGCGTCAAGGTGTCGCGGCGCTGCATGGCAAGGGCACGCATATCGGTGACGCGGTCTGTTTCGTCAACAATTTCGCGGCCAAGGATTTCTTCGAGCACGTCTTCAAGGGAGACAACACCAGCAAGGCCACCATATTCATCAAGAACGATGAACAAGTGCACATGGGAGTCAAGGAATTGGAATAAAAGTTTATCAAGGGGCTGTGTTTCCAGAACATAGTGGGCTGGGTGCATGAGTTCAGACAGCGGCAATTGCTCGCGATCTTCAGCCACAGCTTGCATGACTTTACGACGTGACGTGATGCCCACGATATCTTCATTGCCATCGCCATACACAGGAATGCGGCTATAATGCCAGAAGTCCGAACGCTCATAGGCATCTTCCACTGTTGTCGTCATGGGCAAGGAAAAGACCACGGTACGCGGCGTCATGATGTCGTGAACATGCTTTTTATCCAGCGACAAAATATTGCTGATGGACTCTTCTTTATGCGCTTGAATGATGCCGCCTTGACGCGACAAGCTCACAATGGCACGGATATCATCTTCTGTAGTCTTTGGTTCACCCGACGATGGCATGACCATGTGGGTTAACTTGCTGCCCATCCAGATGATTGGCGTCAATAAAATAACCAACCAACGAACAGGGTAGGCAATGACCGTAGACAAAGGACGGGCATAGGCAACACCGAGCACCTTGGGCAAAATTTCGGAAATAACGAGAATAAGGACCGTGAAGATAGCCGCAAAAAGGGGCATCTGTTCAGGTGTAAGCACCTTAGCGGCAAAGCCACCGGCAATGGCCGCGCCTGCTGTATTGGCCACGGTATTTAAGGTGAGGACTGCGGTGATGGGCTGCTCGATGCGTGAGCGGAGTTGGTATAGTACCTTGCCCACAGGGCTACCAGATTTGCGGAGTTGCTCCACATGGCTTAGCGGTACAGAATAGAGAATGGCCTCGGCAATGGAACACAAGGCAGAGACAACCACAGAAATCGTGACGGCCAAAATGAGGGCTACCATATAGGGTGTGTTGTGGCGACTTTCGTCGTCTTGGTAAAGGTTGGCTAACATAGTATAAAAATAGTACAAAATTACAGTCACTATACTTTAAGCACGATTGTGTAAAAAGCAATGGTGTTTTTTTCCGGGGGAGGGAGAAAATTCTCTTCAGAAAGTTTCCCCTTCCCCCAGCTTGCTAATACGTAAAAGTCATGACAAAATATATCATCTTGTGCACGGAGTAACTATGCCTATTACGACAATTTTTCTTGATCGCGATGGAACTATTATCGAAGACCGCCACTATCTTTCTGACCCTGATGGCGTGACCCTTTTGCCCCAAGCTGGCGAGGCTTTATCACGCCTTGCCGGTCAAGGTCTTCGCATCTTCATTGTGACCAACCAATCTGGCATTGGTCGCGGGTATTTTTCCTTAGAAGACTACCTTGCTTGCGAAGCGCGACTTGACGCCATGCTGTCTGAGCTTGGGGTGACCGTTAGCGCCACAGCGTACTGCCCTCATGCGCCCGAAAAGCCATGCACCTGCCGCAAGCCTCGTATTGGCATGTGGGAAGCATTGCGCGACGCCCATAATTTGAAGGCTGAAGAATGCGTCATGATTGGCGATAAAATGGCCGACATCAATTTTGGTCGTAATGCTGGTTTTGCCGCATCTATTCTTGTGCTCACAGGAAAAGGCGAAAAGACCGCCAAGGATTATGGTTTTCCCAAAGGAATTCAGTTGCCTGCATGTAGTACGCCGCACTTTGTGGCAGATAATCTTGCTGACGCTGCAGACTGGATCTTCTCCAAACAGAAGGACTCTTTATAATGATACACCGCATAGGTATTTGGAATACCGCTTTTCTCGGTGATGCCGTCCTGACCCTCCCACTCATCCAAAGCCTTCGCGCAACTTTTCCTGATGCTAGCCTCGACTTCTGGGTACGCCGTGGCGTTGGTTCACTTTTCACCGCCCACCCAGATATTGCTGCGGTGCATGAATTCGACAAAAAAGGTGGCCTGTCTGGCGCACTTCAAAGTGCTAAAGCCATCCGCCATAGCCATTATGACCTTTGGATCAACGCACATACAAGTCCGCGTAGTGCCCTCATGACCCTCAATGCTCGCCTTGGTGGCGCACGCATGACCATCGGCTATGACGCGCCTTTCTACAATAAGCTCGTTCATAGTCGCACCGTGGACCGCCGCTTTCATGAGCTTGACGAAATTGAGCGCCTTCTTCAGCTGGCCCATCCCGTCAGTGCCCTCGCGCCTATCCAAGAGCAATCGTGGCCCCATCTCGCTCTGCCAGCCGAAGCCCACGCCGCCGCAGAAGCCTATTGGCAGGCCAACGTGCGCGGTCCTGTGCTTGGCATGCACCCCGGTTCCGTCTGGGCTACCAAGCGTTGGACCGTGGATGGTTTTGCCGAAGTCGCAAGGCGTGCGGTCAGCCAAGGGGCCCACGTTATGCTCTTTGCTGGTCCCAGTGAAGTCGATGTCGCCAACGATGTTATTCGCCGTGCGCATCTCAAAAGTGCCATTTTTCCAGATGGAACGCCAGCCTTGCTCAATGTCGCAGGCAAGCTCTCCCTCACTGAATTAGGCGCCTATCTCGCTCGTCTCAACTGCTATATCAGCAATGATTCCGGACCTATGCATATGGCATGGGCACAGCATACACCCATCACAGCTATCTTCGGTCCCACCGTGCGCCAACTGGGTTTTTATCCCCGTGGGCCTAAAACTACTGTCCTTGAAGCAACTCTCGACTGCCGCCCATGTGGCCTCCACGGGCCCCAAGTTTGCCCTCAAAAGCACCATAACTGCATGCGCCATGTCACTGCCGACATGGTGTGGGCTGATGTTAAAGGCAAGTTGTTCGGGTAGTTCTATTTTGATTTTTTGGGGGAAGGGAAAACCCCTTTTTGAAAAAAGGGGTTTTCCC
>JAWXUA010000103.1:0-10752 GCA_044433065.1 Pseudomonadota bacterium | reverse complement strand
CTATGGTCTTATAACAATGAAAGGCCTAACATGGGCATCGGGGGCATTACTCCCGCCCAAAAATTAAAAATGGCTGCATGATCTCTACTTTTAAAAGCGCTTAAAAATGGGATGATTACCCTATCTTGTATGTATTCACTACAAGCGTCACGATAAAAAAAGCTACACAACAGCCTCTCGCATCTAGTCCCTGCAACGCCTAGTCTAAACTATTACCCTTCTGCTAGAATCTAACCCTAAAACCTTCTGGATTTTTAGCATAAGTTACTGTAATGTGTACGTAGAAACGTACTTTTTTCATTAATCCCTCTCTTGCCTCTAGCGAGCAAAGCACCTTAAATTGATTTTTCTAATGGAGAAACTTTTCATGAAACTCTATTTACATATTGGTACAGAGAAAACAGGAACAACCACAATCCAAGAGGCATTGTATAGAAACCAAGAAGCCTTACATGATGTTGGCTTTCATTTCTTACAGTGTGCCGGTAAAAAAAATAATCGTGCCATACCTTCCTATTGCTTCGCAAATGACCATTATGATGATTTTTTTAAGTCAAAAAAAATATACACTATTGAGCAAAAAAAATGCTTTAAGAGTGCGCTAAAAGCACTCCTTGATGATGAAATAAAAAATCTTCCTTCCTACATCCATTCTGTTATCATTTCTAGTGAACACTTCCATAGTAGAACAAACACGAACGAGGAAATAGAAAATGTGTTTTCTCTACTTTCACAATACTTCGCAGAAACAAAAGTTATTTGTTATCTGCGAGAGCAGGCTGAGGTGTCAACATCCCATTATTCTACATATATAAAATCAGGACATACTATTTCCTTCGTCGAACACATAAAACGCTGTACTTCCGCAAATATATACTACAACTACCACGCAATGCTTACAAACTGGGCAAAAGTGTTTGGAAAAAAGAATCTCATCGTTAGACTGTTTGACAAAAAAGCATTCGTAAATGGCGACCTCTTGGATGATTTTTTTACCTCCATTGACCCGTCACTATTGCAGTCTATCAATAAAGATATTCCCCGCCAAAATGAATCTCTCACTGAGCTAGGGCAACTTATTGGGCGTGCAGCTAATAGCACTTTCTCTATATACGACAAAAATGGCGCCCCACATCCGCTTAGAGAGACAGTTTTCAGGGCTATAACCAATGAATTCAAAGGAAAAGGAAAGCAAATTTCTCTTGCTGAATACGATAGCATATATAATGAATTTAAAGAATCCAACGCTTTGCTAAGTAAAGAATATTTCAACATGAAAAAGGGAGAAACGTGCTTTCCCTACAATCCTCCAGCACAGACAATCCAGCCCTATCAACTTGGCGAGGACGATATAGAGCGAATTGAAAAAGTATTACTTTCTATAGTTCCTCCAAAAGAGCTTAGTTTCCAGTCCAAGACTATTCGCAGAGCTGCTTTAAAGGTAGATAAATTATTTTATACTTGGAAAACTACCATAAAGAAGATGAGAAAGAGTAAACTATAAACTCTGCCATATTAAAAAGGGCTACCACACTGGTAGCCCTTTTCGTTTGCGCAGTATGCCTGCCTAATATTTTATAAAAACAGGGTTTTATTGCACGACCCGCCCTATAAAAATGGATCCTCTTCTGCCAGATAGCGACGAACATAGTCCGCAACACCATCCTCAAGAGCCGTAAAGCGCACAGGGCACCCAGCAGCACGGAGCTTATCAATGTTCGCTTCCGTGAAGTACTGGTATTTGCCACGCAACTGCTCAGGCATATCAATATATTCAATGTTAGGCTGCTTATCCATCGCAATGAAGACCGCGCGCACAAGGTCATTCCACGTACGTGGCGTGCCCGTGCCAACATTAAAGATGCCGTTGGCCTGTGGGTTCTGCAAAAGCCACCACATGACTTCCACAACGTCCTTCACGTACACAAAGTCGCGCATCTGGCCGCCATCACCATAATTCGGATTGTGCGACTTGAACAAGCGCATGATGCCATCCTCGTTAATCTGCTTAAATGCTTTGCAGATTACGCTACGCATGTCATCCTTATGGTATTCATTAGGGCCATATACATTAAAGAATTTAAGGCTCGCAATGCTCTCAAGGTGCCCTTCACGGTGCGCCCAAAGGTCAAAGAGTTGCTTAGAATAGCCATACATATTCAGTGGCTTCAAGTACGGCATGGTCTCAATGTCATCATTGAAGCCAAGCTTCCCGTCACCATACGTGGCCGCAGAGCTCGCATTGATAAACCGTGCGCCCGTGCTCATAGCCAAGGTGCACAAGTTCTGCGTATAGCGCAAATTGTTGTCCATCAAGAAGTCCGCGTCACGCTCCGTTGTGGAAGAGCATGCGCCCATATGCACAATAGCATCAACGGGCCATGGCAACTCGTCATTGACCACCATGTCCATGAACACGTCTCTATGCAAATACTCAGCATAGCGGCGGTTTACCAAATTCTTCCACTTCTCACTCTTGGCTAAATTGTCCACCACCACAATGTCGTCAATGCCCATTTCGTTGAGCTTCCAAATCATGGCACTGCCAATAAAACCTGCTCCGCCTGTTACGATATACATAGAGCTAACTCCTTTTTTTATTTTATACTGGGGGGAAGGGAAACCTTTTGGAAAGGGTTCTCCCTTCCCCCAGACCCCCATCCCTTCCTAAACTTTTTATTTGTGGATGGGATTGTCATTTTTTAAGATTGTTCGCGGCCACATGGACTTGGGAAAATTATGGAAGTGTAACGCGTAGCCTGTGGCTTCGACTAGCCTCCATTGGAAGGCTTAAATTCTAACCCCATACGACAAAGCAATATGCGGCAAAGGACGCCCAAACAAAAAGGCAAGCTCCTCCACAGGAACACCGGCCTTTTCATGGGCAAGCTCACGATACGCCGCATCAAGGCGCACAGCCTCGGCAAGGTCTTGGTATAAAGCTGTTTTCCGTTCTTGCTGGCTTGCATCTGATGCCGAACCATCAGCACCAGCCTTAGTCATGGCTCTCTCAAGCAACGCTATTTCCTGCAAAAGTCCATGCCACGATGATGCAGAACAGACCTCATTATGCACGTCCACAAGTTCCACAAGAGCCTTGGCATAGCCAACCTTGTCTGGACCAAAGGTCGCTAAGAGCACGCCTGCACGATCAAGTCTATCTTGGGCATACAAGGCTTCAATGGCTTGCGTATCCTTACATAATAGCACGCGACATTCTATAGGTCTGTGAGCATATATGCCGCATGCGCCACGAATTTCGCCTGTAGGCGTTTTCGGTTGTTCCACCAAAAAACGACAGCCGCTCAGACCCTGTGCTTGCGAGGCGTCTTCTTCGCCACTACCAACCATGAAACCATGGCTATTGCGTACGCGCCCATCACCAAATTTCACAATGTCCGCTGCTAATGGCTGTAACGTTCCAGAAATCTGGTCAAAAGCAAGCTCCCCTGCGCGCACTGTCACAAGGTCCCCACGGCCAAAAGCTTGAGATGCAAATAAAGGCACATCCTCAGCATGCAAAGCAGGGCCACTCTTGCGGCAACAAGTGCCACAGCCAATACATGCAGTATCCGCTTTGGGCTTGGGCTTAGGTGCTGGGGCTGACTTTTTTGGGGCTCCCATCATGGCAAGTCTAAACGGATCCATATAACGTCCTTTTATAAATATATGGCAAAATGCTTTTGTAGTATTGCGTTTTTATGCGCATACCTTGCCTTGTTCAGTATGAATTTGCAAGGCTTCTATCCCAAGAAATGCACATAAAGCGCAACAAACATCTTGAAGTTTCCTCTACATATATGTAAACTTCATGGTAGTATATGTATCACCATCTCACACTAAAAGGAAAGTTTATGCGCCTCAGCTTCTTGTTCTCGTTTATCTTCTTTATGACCTTACAGATTTTCCCCTTGCAAGAGCAAGTAAAAGCCATGAGTTTAGAAACACAAGAAATCATTCAATCATGGCCACAACAAGCGAAATCGCCATGGATTGAAGCGGCAGTACAAGGTGATATTGCAAGCCTCAAATCGATGTTACATGAAGGCCAAGATATTAACGAACAAGGTCTTATCGGGCTTACAGCTCTTATGGCGGCCTGCTCTCAAGGGCAAAACGAAGCGGCACTTTTCTTGCTTGAACAAGGTGCAGAGTGCAATCTTGTTGGTGCAAAAGGGATTACAGCCCTTATTGGGGCATCTTCAGAAGGCCTTGCTGATGTTGTTGAGCTTTTGCTTGAACGTGGTGCTAATATCAACGCTCACGGTTCCAAAGGGGAAACACCTATTATTATGGCTGCCATGTATGGTCAGGCCGAGGTAGTACGCGTGCTTGCTAAGCACGGTGCAGACTTTCAAGCTCAAGGTCCTCAGGAAGCAACACCTTTGCATTATGCTTGTTCGATGGGTTCCGTAGATACTGTCAAAGTACTTCTGGATCTTGGGGCAAACATGGATGTTGTGGACTATCAAGGCATGACGCTCCTTATGGTTGCTACCAGACTAGGGCATGAGAAGGTTGTACAAATTCTTCTAGAAACGTACGCTAACAGTCATGATGCAAAAGCCATTGCCGCTTATGTAAACAGCAACAACACAGCAGGAACTACCGCTCTCAACCTCGCGGCAACCCAAAATTATGGCGCCTTAATTCCTATACTTTTTGACTATGGCGCACAGCTTTCAGCATCAAAAAATACTAATTTAACACCACTTATGATGAGTAGCTATCATGGAGACCTTGTTGCCATGAAGACGCTCATTGAACATGGTGCCAACTGTAATGCTGAAGGGGCTAATAATATAACTCCCTTACTTGTAGCCATTATTAATGACAATATTGACGCCATGGCACTGTTGCTTGCATCTGGTGCTGATATTGAATACCGCAATGCAGAAAGTTTTACGCCATTGCTCTTTGCGGCACAAGGTGGGCATACTACAACCATGCAATGGCTACATAAACACAATGCTAATATACACGCACGCACTGAGGGCGACAATAAAAATGCTCTTATTCTTGCAGCAGAACAGGGACATACAGATACTATCCTTGCACTCTTAGACGCCGGTATAGATGTTAATGAGACGCAGTCCATAGGTGCAACAGCCCTCATGCTCGCAACTCAAGGGGGCTATTTTGACACGGTACAGACACTTATAGACCATGGAGCCCATGTCAATACAAAGACCAACACAGGCATTACCGCGCTAGCCATAGCAGCACTTCGCCAACCCAAAAAGTTTGCGGAACTGCTTGTACAACATGGTGCAGATATTCATGTAATAACAAGTGAAGGAACAACTATTATGGACCTTGCCAAAGAAAACAAACATGCTGGCGTTGCAACCTTTTTGGAGGCTCATGGCGTAAAGTAATATATCTTCATCCAACGCCACTGCCCCCCCCACAAGCTTCATCAACAATAACAAAAGCGGCCCGTATCGAAAAGGATACAGGCCGTTTTTTATGGCAAGATGTGGGGAGTTCCACATATGCATTTCAATATTAGAATGTATACGCTACATTCACGTTCACACCAACAGAGCGGAGACTTTGCGAACCTTGGTAGAAGCCATTAGCACCGAAGACGAAGTCATCATTATAGAACTCAAGGCCAACGGTGGCGCGGCCGCTGAGGGCATCGGCGATGTCGGCGTCGAGGGAGACTTCAGTGGTGAGACCGGTGAAGGTCATGGACTGGGTAGCTTCAAGGTCACCGAAAGCGGCGATGAGGCTGATGTCTGCGTATGGGCGCATGGTCCAGTCGTTGTCAAAGGTGCGCAAGGTGCTGATGGTGAGACCTACAGGCGCTTGGTATATTGTGGCGTCCATGTCGCGCATGGCGATGACAGTTTCAGAACCAGACTTCAGGTCGTAGGCCTTGGAGCTGATATGCGTTGCACGGATGCCAAGGTGTGGGATGAGGTTGAAGCGGTTGGCGGAAAAGGCGTACTCTGCACGAAGTCCAGCTGTGAGGGCTGTGGTGTCGTTATCCGCTGTAAGGTCGGAAAGCGTACGTGTACCTTCGCCGAGACCAAGGTCCTTATCGGAAGCCTTTACCGAAGCTGGCAAAGCGCGACCAATGTCGTTGGTGAGCATGGTGTACGCAACGTCTGCATGAAGGGCAAAATTGCGGTTCATGTAGGCGGCATAGAGACCAGCACCAGTGTAGTCAAAATCGTTGGTGGTTCCGGAGAAATCACCAGTGGAATGCACGTTACCAGAACCGACGTGGAAGGCGATGCCTGCAAGGAAGTTAGGGCTGAAGGCATAGTCGCCACCAAAGCTGACGCCAGTAAAGGTGGCGTGGTATTCTGCGTCAAAGTTGCCTGTGCCAAAGCTGCCGTCCTGATGCTCGTGATGACCGATAGCCCAGAGAGATGCGCCGTACTGTGGTTCACGCTCATGGGTGGACATGTCGCTTTGCGCCCACTGGCCATTGTCATCACGGCGCATGGTCACGCCTTGGCTTGCACCTGAGCTAATGCTAGTACGGTTTTCAAGGGCCGAGGAAAAGGAATTGGAAACGGAAAGCGCAATTTGAGGAATGGCCGCCACAAAGGTGGTCTTGGCCGTGCCTTCAAGGTTTTTCACCTGTTCCTTTTGGTCAACGATGCGGTCACCATCGGTCACACGGCCGATAAAGCGTTCACCAGCATCTTCGGCATCAGTGTCGAGGTCCTTGCCAGCAGAAGCGGCTTCGTCGAGCACGTCATAAAGTCCAGAGTCAAGGCCAGAGTCACCAAAAGCTTCCTCCGCCGTAACGTCACGCATAACAACATAGAAGTCATTGTCAAACCAGCCACCGATCATGTCATCCCAATCAAGACCAATTTTATTGATGTTGATTTGTGAACTTGTCCAGTAAGAACTGCTGTTTGCGTCAAAATCTTGGAGCACAAGGAACACATCACCTTCTTTAGGCGCATCTTCTGTGACAAGGAGCAACATGGCGTCACCGGAGACATTGAGCACCGTGGAACCGTCGCCGATAATGGCCGCGTTGCCTTCTATGATGGTAAAGGAAGAATAGTCAGAAAGCCATGTGTCATAGTCATAGGAACCACGATCAATGAGTTCCTGAACTTTCTCGCTGGTAACGTCAGCAAAATCGTAGCCTGTTTTATTGGCGTTGATGCTGTCGTAGTCCACGATGAAGAGCGAACCCATGCCAAGGTTGACAGTGTTGGAAGCCACAGAAGTAGCTGAAGTTAAAGAGCTATCGGCTGTGAGGCTACCCGTTGAGTCAAGAGTGTGTTGTTCACGCACGAGCATGATGGAAGACACGCCGTTTGCGCCCCACGTGATACCGTAGGAGTCAAAGCGGTCTGGGGTCCATTCGTTTTCAGGGACATCGAGGCCACCGTAGCCATTATCGTCTGCAATCATGGCAACTTGTGCTGTCGTCGATTCTGTACCAAGCATGACAACACCACCGCGGCCAGCAATGACAGTACCGTTGATGAGATGGTTTTCTGCGTAGTCATCACCGATTGCATCATTATAGAAGTTCAACAAAGCATAGCTTGCGTCGCCATATGCAGAGGCTACAGAGCTTCCGCCAGCAAAGATGGTCGTGGCACCGTCACCAAGATTGGCACGGCGGATATCCATAACGCCCTCTTGTACCCAGACTGTACCTTGGAAATCTTCGAGACGACTGTTCACAACAAGGATGCCTGCGCCAGCCTTGATAAAGGTCGCATTTGTACCACTGGCAATGCTGTCGAGGTTGGAGTCATTGGCGTAGATACCATTTTCATCATCAACATCGTCGGCACCGATGCGCACAATCTTGTACTGGTCGGTCACATTGAACGTCGCAGTGCCGTCCTTGCGCAAGTAGAGGAAGCCGCCGCCGTCTGCATTATTGAGAAGGTCAGCATTCGCGGCAAGAGATTCATACGTATAGGTTGACTTCTCACTATCATACGCCGTGCTGTCAGTGTTTGATGCGTCATTATAAAAAGCATAGTGATGATCAAAGCCATCTTCGTTGTCGTTCGCTACATCATCCATCAACAAGTTAGCAATGGTATTACCAGAGCTCACCACAAAACCTTCCGTAGTCCCAGTGTAGTTAAAGACAGCGTTGGCCACATAGAGCGCACCACCATAGCCTTCAGCAACGTTGTTGGTGAAAACCGTGCCGTCACCGATGGTTACGGTTGTGCCTGAAGTACCTGCCGAAATAGCACCGCCATAATATGCCTTATTATATTGAAACGTAGAATCTGCGCCGATAGCCAAACTGGCATTCTTGCCAGCGCTATAAATAGCACCGCCAGAGTAGGAAATATTTTCAGTAAACGTCGTGTTCTCACCAATGACAACTGTGCCGTTGGCCGCAATGGCACCGCCTTGCTGGTCGGCAAAGTTATACTGGAAGGTGGAGCCGCCTTCTAAGTCCAAATCGTTTGCAAAAATAACACCACCTAAACCACCAGAAACTTCACTATGACCATTGTCTGAATCAGTGTGCGTACCAAAAACATAGTTATTTGAAAAGGTTGCACTTCCGTTGATATCCAAGTCACTGGCATAGAATACGCCGCCACGTGAAAATGTGGCCTCAGTGACATTATCAACATAACGGAGCTTCCAGTTCTCGAAGGTGGAGCCCTCGCCCAAGTTTATGGTCGTTGTGGTAGTCACATCGCTGGATACATAGATTAAGCCTCCGGCACCACTCACATCAAAGGTAGATGCATTGGTATCATTGGCGTAGGTAGAAGCACCGTCATAGACATTGCCTGATACGATAGTATACAATGCTGTATGATCATCTTTCGTGATGAAATTAGTAAATTCCCACACATTATCGCTTACTTCTGTACGCTTATACGTATCAGCAAACGTTTCTGTAACGCATAAGAATACTAACACCAATGCGATAGTAGATTGCATAGCAACTCTATGAATAGAATTTGCATGCCAATTTTGTACATATGTAGACGCTATATTTTGATGCTTTCTGAAAGAACGTTGCGAGTTCATAATTTTCCCCTTTTTCGTCATATAATAAAAAACAAATGTTCTTTTCTTCGTATTCCTTCCCTGTGATGAGAGTGCTACACTAAAGTTTTACGGTTGTACAGAGTTTTACTATAAAAAAATAATATTTCACTCTATTTTTAAGTTGTTACACAATTAAAAAAGAGTGTACACAACAGAACTAAAGAGTACGCACATGCCCTGCAAAATGTACCTGCATCAAAGATGCAATGCACAAGCTCTTCCCTTTCTGCCACCAACAAAAAAACTCCCTTCATGCGCCACCAACGACACACAAAGGGAGCCTTCACTCTACAAATAAAAAAAGCCTCTCATAGCGAGAAGCTTCAAACACAGCGCAAAAAATCTTTGATACGGAGCCACAGACTTCATAGTCCACATGTGGCCGTGAATGTGTTTCAGGGTTCACCCTACCATCCACAAATAAAAGTCTTTGAAAGGGATGGGGAAAGGGGAAACTTTCTTCAGGAAGTTTCCCCTTCCCCCAGCTTGTCCCAACTCCAAACTTTCTACATATGCTTCATAATAGCTTCGCCGAAGGCAACGGTACCGATGGTGGTAGCGTCTTCCATTTGGCTAGCGAGGTCGACGGTAACGGTTTTGGCGGCGATGACTTTGTTGACTGCGCCGTAGATGCTTTGTGCTGCTTCGTGCCAGCCCATGTGCTCGAGCATGAGCGCGCCACAAAGGATGAGGCTACCAGGGTTCGCTTTATCTTGGCCAGCGATGGTTGGTGCGGTGCCGTGGGTTGCTTCAAAGAAAGCAAGGGTGTCGGACATGTTCACACCTGGGGCAAGACCGAGGCCACCAACTTGTGCAGCCAATGCATCGGAAATGTAGTCGCCATTGAGGTTTGGCGTAGCCACAACGCTGTACTGTTCTGGGCGGATAAGTGCCTCTTGGAACATGGCGTCAGCGATGCGGTCTTTGACAATGATTTTGCCTGCTGCATCACTACCTTCTACTGCAAAGCTATCAGCAAATTCTTCTGCAGCCACATCGTAGCCCCACTGACGGAAGCCACCCTCAGTGAACTTCATGATATTGCCCTTGTGCACCAAGGTGACGCTTGGCTTACCTTGATCCACAGCGAACTGCATGGCGCGGCGCACAAGGCGCTTGCTGCCCATTTCGGTCATAGGCTTGATGCCCACAGCTGCGGACAAGTCCACTTTGGCACCCAGTTCGTCGCGCAAAAACTCGATGAGCTTCTTGGCTTCTGGGGTACCAGCTTGGTATTCAATACCAGCGTAGACGTCTTCGGTATTTTCACGGAAAATGACCATATCAACGCGCTCAGGGTGCTTTACTGGTGACACAATGCCATCAAAGTAGCGGATTGGACGGATGCATGCATACAAGTCCAAGGTCTGGCGGATGGCTACGTTCAAGCTGCGGAAGCCCTTACCCACAGGCGTGCCCAATGGCCCCTTGATGGCAAGTTCTGCGTCGCGCAAGGTCTCCAAAGTCGCCGCAGGCAAGTATTCGCCTGTCTCAGCAAAAGCCTTTTCACCAGCTAACAATTCATGCCAGTCAAGGCTACGCTCATCGCCATAAGCCTTGGCAATGGCTGTATCAATGACAGGACGCGCAGCTTTCCAAACCTCGGATCCAATGCCGTCACCCTCAATCCAATAGACTTTTTTACGCATGCCGCGCTCCTTTTTGTTATTTTGGTTAGCTGGGGGAAGGGGAAAAACTTTTTGGAAAAAGCTTTTTCCCCTTCCCCCAGAC
>JAWXUA010000102.1:0-10794 GCA_044433065.1 Pseudomonadota bacterium | reverse complement strand
ATTTTGGTTGCGCTTAGCGCTTGCGATGTGGCACTGGTTATAATACAGTAGCCTTTCCGTAAAAACAAAGCATGACCACATATTTGTCTTAGTGACCATGGAGAAGAGGGTACACCCGATCCCATTCCGAACTCGGAAGTTAAGCTCTTCATCGCCGATGATACTGCAGAGTAGTTTGTGGGAAAGTAGGCCGTCGCTAAGACTTAAATTTAAAAAAGGTCAGTTACTAAAGTAACTGACCTTTTTTGCGTTTGATGGGGTGAAATTTTAGTTGGGGATTTGATTCCTCGCACAAAAAAGCCGATGGTCCAAGGACTGTCGGCTTTTTTGTGTCACATATCTTGTATGCTTTCCTTACTCTTTACCTGTTCAAACAAGTCATGTACGTGTACGTCAAGGGCATCAGCAATTTTTTCTAGCGTTTTTAGTTGGCACGATGCAATCCGGCTGTCACGGGCACGGGCAATGGTATCTGGTGCTATTTTGGCGCTGTATTGTAAGTCTTCATAGCTTATATTTTGCGCATCCATTATCTCAGGTATTTTGCTGATGATGGTCATCGCTACTTCCTTTTTACTAGGATGTAGCGTAGTAGTCTCTTAGGGACACTTGGCTATAGTGAAGTATAAGTAAAAAGGAGGGACTATGCAGACTCAAGCGGAACTCGGTGCACTTATTGGGCGGCTTGCCATGGCGGATGAGGAGCTTTGTCAAACGCTCTTGGCAACGACAAAGCGGATTAGCGAAGAAAATCCGGATTGCCTATTGCCTGATGATGCTTCAAATTTGGCTGAGTGGGTACGTTTTATTCGCTGTTTGCGAAATTCCTTGCCTGTAAATAAACTTTGTTAATATTTATATTTTTTCTAGACACTATATTTTAATCTACATAGACTTGTGCAAAATATTTGAGAGCATGATACCTGTATGAACTATGTGGAGGATGGAATGGCTAATGCAGTGAATTTAAAATTTTTTTTTATGGTCTTTTTTATGTGCTTGTGGTCTGGTGAGGTAGCCTTTTACTAAGCTTTCGTCTTCCTCCCATATCACTCCACACATCTTATACTTTTTCCCAACTTCCCACTTGCATCTTGCGCAAAATGTCTTATCTTTTCCCCGTCGCGCAATAGAATAGACTCTGGCATAGAGAACTATCCGCGGCCTTTTTCATTCATTTATATCATCTTTTACAAAACGGAGTTCTCATGCCTATTCAAGACGGCGATATCGTAAGCGTTCACTACACCGGCACCCTCAGCGACGGCACCATTTTTGACACCTCTGTTGGACAGGATCCTATGACCTTCACCCTCGGTCAAGGTATGCTCATCCCTGGTTTTGAAGCCGCTGTGCTTGGCATGGCCGCTGTGGGCGATACCGTTAAAGTGACCATCCCAGCTGACGAAGCATATGGCGAATACAATGAAGAGATGATCATTGTTGTGCCACGTTCTGAAGTGCCTGAGCACATCGAGCCAGAAGTTGGCCTCATGGTGCAGCTTGTTTCCGATGAGGGCGAACTCGAAGTGGGCATTACCGAAGTCACCGACGAAGCTGTGACCCTCGACGCAAACCATCCGCTGGCTGGCCAAGCTCTTACCTTTGAAATCGAATTGGTCAAGATTGGCGAATAGTTTTTAGGACGGCACTTGTTCCTAGCATAGCATAAAGGCCAATAGGTAGATTTTATATCTATCTATTGGCCGTTTTTTTTGCTCAAACTATTTGGCATTACGCTTGGCAACGTCGTCTAACATATAACATTTATTGACTTTAGTTTTTGTACCATCAGTCCCGTCAGTCCCCTCAGTCGCATCTGCAAGAATAGTTCGCTTATGGCTCCGATGGGTATTCCCACCGCATCCACCACAAGAAGATCCGCATCCGCACCTTGTGGTGGGTAGGGTAAATTTACGGATAAGAAAGGCTAAGGCACCAACAATAATAAGAAAAATCACTACTGAATCTAACGTGATATCGCCCATATATAATCCTTTGTAACAACGTACTTTTATGGTGTGGTGTACAATAGGACAGTTGAAAATAGTTGTCAAATAGTTGGCCTGCAGACGAAGCGCGCCAAATACTATAGACGGCATGGGGCAAACAAGATATTCTAGCCCCATCATTTAGCCATCAGCGCGAGGACCATATATGGATAGTTCACAGTCAAGCACAAAATCCCCAACACCTGCGAAATCTGCCAAGTCCCTCAATCCACCACGTCCTCTTAATCTACTCCATCCACATCATCCAATTGTTGAGGTGCGCAATCTAAGTGTATCGTTCTCCAGTGAAAACAAGACTCTGCATGCCGTGCGGGACGTTTCTTTTTCGCTGTATCAGGGAAAGACCTTATGCCTCGTGGGAGAATCTGGTTGTGGTAAGAGCATGACAGCGCTCGCTCTCATGGGGCTTTTGCCGGAGCAGGGCTCATTGACTGGCGATATTTTGACCTTTGAGGGCCACGACTTATTGTCTATGGCGAAGAATTCTAAAGAATTGCGGGCCTTACGTGGTCGCCATATGGCCATGATATTTCAGGATCCCATGACATCGTTGAACCCTGTGTATCGGGTGGGTGAGCAGGTGGCTGAGGCTTTGCGCTTGCATCTTGGCATGTCCAAGGCTGAGGCGCGAGCTCGGACCATTGAGCTTTTTAGGCAGGTGGGCATACCATCGCCAGAGCTTCGCATAGATGATTACCCTCATCAGTTGAGTGGCGGTATGCGTCAACGTGTCATGATTGCCATGGCATTGAGCTGTGGTCCGCGTTTACTTATCGCGGATGAACCCACAACGGCTTTGGATGTGACTGTACAAAAGCAAATATTACAGCTTCTTGCGAGCTTGCGGTCCACATGTCATACAGAAAATACCAAAGAAATTGACAGCCATAGTCAGAATGATGGACAGCATCATGGGCTCAACCAGACTGGTGCAGCGATTTTGTTCATCACACACGATTTAGGCGTTGTGGCACAGACAGCCGACGAGGTAGCGGTTATGTACGCTGGTCGGATTGTGGAGCATGCTTCTGTGCACAATCTTTTTGCCGCGCCCATGCATCCGTATACACAAGGACTTATGGCCTCAGCTCCGACTTTGGATATTACGCCCAATGTAACGCCTAATATAACGCCAGTTGCTACACCAGACATAAGTCAAGGTGGAGCACAGCAAGCACAACCACAGCGCCCGCGCCTCACAGCCATTAAGGGTAATGTGCCGCCGCTGGACGCTTTGCCATCTGGTTGTACCTTCCACGACCGATGCCCAAAGGCCATGGAACGCTGCGCATTGGAAGAACCGCCCTGTGTGAAACTAGCGTCACCAACTATGGATGGTATAGATAATCTCCATCAAAACCACAGTGTGCGTTGTTGGCTTTATGCGGATGCTTAATGTAAAAATAGCGTGACTTCGTGTAAAAAGAGTTTTCGTCAAAAAAATGCTTGCCAAGCGACGTAATCCCTACTATAAATCTACCTCGCGCCGAAGTGGTGGAATTGGTAGACACGCTAGGTTCAGGGTCTAGTTGGGGTTCCCCAGTGGGAGTTCGAGTCTCCCCTTCGGCACCATCTTAATGTAAGTACATAAAATTCTTACATTGTATAAGGGCATGTTCTGATAATCTCTTCAGATACCCATTTGGGTACATTGAAGGGGTACATTGGAGAACATGCCCTTGTGTCGTTTTAGCCCTGAACTCCCTCCCCATGGTCTCGCTGAAGCTCTTTCTGGCCTTCGTTTTGACACCCACTATAACGCCCCCACTGGCGTCCTTTCTCACGTTCATTCTGACGTCTACCCTAACGCGCCACAGGTCAAAATCAGGAAAAAAGCTAGGTCCTCTAAGGTATCTACTGTCACGCCTCAGACTGGCAAGACCTGTGCTGACAATTCCCACACAGGCAAGCCTTGCGCAAGATGAACAAGCGTCACCTTTTTGACAGGGCAACATTGAGTAAATCAGGGAAGATAGGGAATATTGTCACCAAATACTTTACACGGCATAGGTGTAAATGTGGGGTCGGTGGCATGGAAGGGGAAAAGAGCACGGCAAAATTCCACTCATTCCGCCATACCTTCATCACGGAGGCGTACAACCTGCCCCAGTATAATGAGCAAGCCATTAAAGAGCTTGTAAGCCATGAAGATGATAAAAAGAACATCACCGCTACAGTCTACAAGAATGCCTATTCCATGGCCTCGCTATATGATGAGATCGTAAGCAGATTGGACTTAGACAAGCGTTTAGGTCTTCATGTGCTGAAGGACCATGCGCAAGGACCATGCGCGACGATGGATGAAGATTGCGTAGGGTGTGGTGGCAGAGTAGTAACGAGGCTTAATCTCAGCGAGGCAAGCAAATGAGAACGAACGAAGGGCATATCGTAGAATTAGAATTGGACATGCACAATCTCGCCCCTCAATTCTACGCCAACTTCGCTCGTAAAGCCTCAACACCTTCAGTGCCAAGATAACGGATAAGCTGTTTGTCGGGAATGGTACGCATGCTGACCACAAGCAAAGCGTCCAAGGTGCCGAAGGCGTGGTCTTCGTGGAAGGCCGCCACTTTGCCGCCCAATTGTAGATAATGCTTGAAAAGAATGGGCAATCCCTTGTCACCCTCAAGGTCCTTGACCACGCGATTACACGCTTTGTAGTCAAGGCCACGCACGTCGGGCGTGTTGGGTCCTGCGAAATTCTTGGGCTCACAACGGCCACTGGCGAGAGCCGCTAAATCATCGTCCCATCGGTTTTCGCGTAAGTGTTGACGCAACATATACATTGACTCAGGCGCATAGCCAAGACCAATGCTACATGGGCCAAAGAGCGTTTCAATGCCTTCGCGCATCGCTATTTGCGCAATGCCCTTCCAGAGCAACATGAGCGGCACATAGTCGCGCTGATATGGGGCCGCCACAAAGGCTCGCCCAAGCTCCATGGCATAGCCACAGCGTTCGAAAAATTCCTTCTTATACTGGAAGAGCGACGTTGTGTAGAGCTTTTTCTTGGCTTGTGGAGCTTCATTGGGCGCAAAACAGCGGATGCGGTATGCACCAGCCATTTGGTTTTGGTCTGTGTCCCAAAGCACTAGATGGGTGTAGGCATCATCGTATTTATCGATGTCGCGGGCATGGCCAGAGCCTTCCCCAACTTGGCGGAATGTTTCTTCTCGAAGGCGTCCAATTTCCTCAAGCATTCTAGGTGCTTCATAGCCTTGAATGCCAAGCACAGTATAACGACCTTCTTTCGCAAGCGTCGCATTAGGGTAAAAGCTTTCCACCTCACGCAGTAGCGCATGTGGGTCATTCTGTTTGGCCACAGGTACAGGAAAATCTTGCTCATTGCCAGTCGCAACACGGCCAAGGGCTTCGCTGTGGGCACGTAAATGGGCTGTGCGCGCAGCATCGTCCACCAAAGACCGCAAGAGACCTGATTCCACATGTTTGCCAATGACGAGGTTTAAATTCTTATTGCGCATGCGCCAGAGCTCGCGCGGCAACAGAGCTGTGCGCAGCAGTGGATGGATGACCCCAGCGGCATGGAACCACATGCTGTTGCGGCCTCTAAAATGGAGTGGTACCGTGACAACGCCTTCGCGTCGGGCCATGCGTCCACAAAGGGAAAACCATACAGGTTCTGCGATGCGACGGGTACGGATTTGCCAGTGGGCCACGACTCCAGAGGGGAACATGGCTAGTGCGCCACCGCTATTGAGGTGCTTCATGGCTGCGCGAACACCAGCGATATTTTCCTTTTCCGCGCCACCAAAAACGTTGACTGGGATGAAGAATGGGCTGAGTTCTTGGATGCGGCACAGCATGCCGTTGACTAAAATTTTAAGGTCTGGCCGAATACGACCGAAGACCGCGGCCATAGCGATGCCTTCCACACCACCAAATGGATGGTTTGCTGTGAGCAGGAGCGGCCCAGTTTTAGGAATACTTTCAAGACCTTCGCCTTCGATATTGACGTCGACATTGAGAGCTCCAAGAGCTGCTTGGGCGAAGTCGCAAGGATTTTTCCCTTCGGTGGCCTTGTTGTAGACCATGCTTAAAGGTCGCAAGCCAAGCAAAAGCCGCGCGAGCGCCGGAGCTGCAGCGAATGGATTTTGTGGAGCTGCCGCGAATGGGTCCTGTGGGACGGAAGCAAATAGGTCCTTCTGACCTTGGTCGTCGGTGATGGCCTCTTTGTCTTTGCTTCTATCCATGGTGTTCTCCTGTTTTCCTGTCATGTGGGCATGCTTACGGTGTGGCGGTCAAGGTTGGGTATTGGAGGTGTTTTTTGAGTGATTTGAGTACTGTTAGCAATTTTCTATCAATATATATAGGATGTCGACCATAATGAATGCAGTATGGTGTCGCTTTCGTAACAATATACGATGTAAACAGTGTTTAGACAAGTCTTGGTGGTGACTGTTTTTTGGCGATGGTGGAGAGGTGGGAGGAAGAGAGAAGGCAATCCCCCAAACTACCATCTACTAGAAGGTCCAACGCGACGCATGGCATGGCGATACAAACCAAGCCAAATATGCGCACGCAAAACGCCAGCTTTGGAGGCTTTCATCGTCCATAGAAAGGCTTCTTGGTCATCTTGCGTTGTGCCTGAACCTAGCCTGTATGCGTCGGCGAGCATCGCCATGGCTTCGGGTTCACCGTCACGTGCGGCTTCGCGTGCCCAGAAAAAGGCTTGCTCTGGATTTTTGGTGACCCCGTGGCCAAGGGAGTAGAGCGTGGCCACAAGAACTTGCGCTTTGCAGTGGCCTTGTCGAGCGGCACTGAGGGCGAGGTTGAAGGCCCTTGCACTGTCTTGTTTGACGCCATCGCCTTCTAAATACATGCGTGCCAAGAGGTTTTGGGCCGGAGCGTAGCCTGAATGGTCTGGGATAGCGCGGTCTGGGATAGCACGGTCTGGGGCGGTGGTGCCTCCTGCATCAACATCCGCCACATCAACAGCTTCAACAACTCCTACATCAAGAGTCGCCACCTCAATAGACTTAGCATCGGCAACAAAGCTTGTGCTGTCCTTTTGGGGTCGGTCGCCTTGTAGGCTCATGGAATTTTGGATGTTTTGGGTGGCGCCTTTGAGCTCGTTCTCCGTTTGTACATGTGCGCCTACGGTAGCGTCATGCTCCAAGATGGTCACAATCCATGATGGTGGACTTGACTGTATATGTGTCATAAGATGCTCATGCACCAAAGTGAAACGCTCTGCATAACTTTGTGGCATGCTTATGGCTGTGCCATTATCCAACTCTATATAAGATGGAAGCGCTATAGATTTTTGTGCAAAATGATGATGACGCTCGGGTAAGCGGATGTCACCGCGTGGAATATGCTTACAGCCAGTCATGAAGATTATGCCGACTGCACACATACAAACGGCTATTCTACGTACATTAGTCTGCATATTATAGTGCTCTTGTATTGGAGTACGACGTGCTTAAAAGTCCATCAAAGTATTGGATAGTGCGCATGAGACCATCTTGCAATAAAGTTGTTGGTTGCCACTGAAGGAGTTCACGGGCTTGGCTGATATCTGGGCATCGTTGTTGTGGGTCATCTGATGGGAGAGGCTTATATATTATACGTGATGCACTGCCTGTGAGCTGTATAATCTCTTGTGCCAACTGTAGTATAGAGTATTCGTCTGGATTTCCCATATTGATGGGACCTGTATAGGTGTCTGGCATGTCCATAAAACGCACCATGCAGTCGAGTAAATCGTCCACATAACAGAAAGATCGCGTTTGTGAACCATCGCCATAAATGGTGATATCCTTCCCTTGGAGTGCTTGTACAATAAAATTAGAGACAACGCGGCCATCATTGGGATGCATGCGTGGTCCATAGGTATTGAAGAGACGGCCGATTTTGCATGCTACGCTGTGTTGTCGCTGGTAGGCCATGAATAAGGATTCAGCGCAACGTTTGCCTTCGTCGTAGCAGGAGCGCAAGCCAAGGGGATTTACGTTGCCCCAATAGTCTTCTGTTTGCGGATGGATTGCTGGGTCGCCATAGACTTCTGAGGTTGAGGTCTGAAAGATGGGGATGCCGAGGCGCTTTGCAAGGCCCAGCATGTTGATGGCCCCATGCACACAGGTTTTGATGGTTTGGACGGGATCATGCTGGTAGTGCACTGGTGATGCTGGGCAAGCCAGATTATAGATGGCGTCCACTTCGACGTAGAGCGGAAAGGTTACGTCGTGGCGCATGAGTTCAAAAGATTTGTGGTCTAAGAGGTGTGCTACATTGTGACGTGTGCCGGTGAAAAAATTGTCCACGCACAGGACTTCGTGTCCTTGGTCGAGCAGGTGCTCACATAGGTGCGAGCCGAGGAAGCCAGCACCGCCTGTGATGAGGATGCGCTTTGGATGGGAAATGGATGGCATAGGGATCCTTTATGCAGGTTGCGGCGTGCGTGACAGTTGTGCGTGACCAGTTGTGCGCGTATATCATGGGTGGTCGTGAAGGGAAAGTCTGCAAACTTCTCATAAAATCAATATAGCGTAGCGTAAGACTATATTTTTACGAAACACATAACATACTATTTTCTGTTTTTGCTAAAATTCGTTTTTACTTGCTCACAAATACGTAAAAAAACAATAAAACACTATCCCCGTCGCTTGTAAAGCAGGGCATTCACTGCTAACACATGGACTGGAGATGGCACTTTGTTTTTCGCCAATCCTTATGAACGCCATAGTGCGCAGAGCCACCTATGTAAAAGGAAGCACCATGAACAGTGTTGTTATTAGTGTTATTGGACTGGACTCCCCTGGGGTCGTGAATGTGGTGGCCACTGCGCTTTCTGCTAAAAAATGCAATATTGAAGCCGTAACGCAGACCATTTTGCTTGGGCAATTTGCCGCCATCTTTGTTGCCACCTTACCTGATGGCGTGGAAATGGAAGAAATTCGCCAGTTTATCGCAGACTCCATTGCTGCTAAGGGCTTACACCAAACAGTGAATGTGCGTGCTTTTGAACAGCACGATGATTCGCATATCGAGCCAAGTGAACCTTTTGTTGTGACGGTGACGGGCCCAGATAGAACCGATATTATTGCTGCCATCACGCTTATTTTTAAGGCGCAAAACGTCAATATCGAAAACTTCAAAGCGATCTTGCCAGAAGATAATTTTGGCCAGTGCTTGCTCGTTTTTGAAGTCGCCTTGCCGTTTAGTGTGGACAGAAGTGCCTTCCGACGCACGCTCTTGTCCAAGGGCGAGGACCTTGGCCTCTTGATTAGTATTCAGCATAGAGACATTTTCGAGGCTTTGCACCGCGTTTCCTTGCGCTAGACGATTTTTCCATTTTTTTGAGGTATTTCCATGCTTACAGAACGCGAGATTTTAAGTACTTTGAATATGCTGCGCAACGAACACCTTGACGTGCGCACCGTAACTCTTGGCATCAACTTGTTCGACTGCGCAAGCCATGACTTTGATATGTTCGCCTACAAAGTCCGCGCTAAAATCCATAAGTACGCATCGCAACTCGTCCAAGTGTGTGACGAAGTTGGCGAACGTTATGGCATCCCTGTGGTCAATAAGCGCATCAGCGTGAGCCCTATCGGCGTTGTGGGCGCGTCCTTCAACCGCGCACAAATGGTCAAGGCTTGCCAAGTACTCGACGAAGCAGCTAAGCTCGCTGGCGTTGACTTCCTTGGTGGCTTTGGTTGCCTCGTAGAAAAGGGCATCACACCGGGTGAACGTGCACTTATCGATTCCTTACCGGAAGCTCTCTCTGTAACTGACCGTATTTGCTCATCTATTAACGTGGCATCCACTCGTTGCGGCATCAATATGGACGCTGTAGCCCTCATGGGTAAGACCGTTCTCGACGTTGCCGCAGCCACTGCTGACCGCGATGGTCTCGGTTGCGCTAAGCTCGTTATCTTCGCTAATATCCCATCCGACGTGCCATTCATGGCTGGTGCCTACCTTGGCATTGGTGAGCCTGATGTCGTCATCAACGTGGGTGTTTCTGGCCCTGGTGTTGTGAAAAAGGCTCTTGATCGCGCTCGTGCTGATGACCCGAACCTCAGCGTTGGTGAGGCTGCTGAAGTCATCAAGACCACAGCGTACAAAGTTACGCGCGTGGGCGAAATCATTGGCCGCGAAGTGGCCCGTCGTCTCAACGTGCCTTTTGGCGTTGCCGACTTGTCCCTTGCTCCAACCCCTGCTGTGGGTGACTCCGTGGGCGAAATCTTCCAAAGCCTTGGTCTCTCGTCCATTGGCGCACCTGGCTCCACCGCTGTGCTCGCCATGCTCAACGACGCTGTGAAAAAGGGTGGCTCTTTTGCATCCTCGCACGTGGGTGGCCTCTCTGGTGCCTTCATCCCTGTGTCCGAAGACTCCAGCATCGAAGCTGCAACCCGTTCTGGCCTTCTGAACCTCGAAAAGCTCGAAGCCATGACATGTGTCTGCTCCGTTGGTCTCGACATGATTGCCATCCCTGGTAACACCCCAGCCTCCACCATCTCCGGCATCATCGCTGACGAAATGGCCATTGGCATGATCAACGCCAAAACCACCGCTGTACGACTCATCCCAGTCCCTGGCAAAGGCGTTGGCGACAAGGCTTCCTTCGGTGGTCTCCTTGGTGAAGCGTACATCATTCCTGTACCTGGTGGCGACTCCAGCGGCTTCATCCATCTCGGTGGGCGTATCCCTGCGCCTATTCATAGTTTGAAGAATTAGCGTTGTTTAGGAGTTAGGGGTGGGTTAGGTTATGAAGACTGGGGGGAAGGGACACCCTTTGAAAAGGGTATCCCTTCCC
>JAWXUA010000101.1:0-11031 GCA_044433065.1 Pseudomonadota bacterium | reverse complement strand
CGCCCCCCCCCCTTCCTAAACTTTTTATTTGTGGATGAAAGGGCGAGTTTTGTATGGTGTTTTCGGCCACGTGGGGAAAAAAATGGTGGGTTACCAATAAAAACAGGTCTTTCCGTAACATTATCGCCACATGACAAGGATATGATGCACGATTGAAGAATAGCCCTACGCACCGCTTCAATCATTCCCCCCCCTCTATCCAGCTCTTATCCTGTCATGCGGTACCTAAAAAAGGCCTTTGAGAGAGCACAAAGGCCTTTTTTTGCATCTACACAAAAGTGACTACATATGAAATTGACCACAAGAAGCCGATACGGCACACGCATGCTACTAGACATCGCAATCCACAGCAAAGAGCACCCAGTCTCCATCAAAGATATTGCCACGCGCCAAGACTTACCCGTGAAATACCTTGAACAAATCATGCGCACCCTTCGCT
Source organism: Pseudomonadota bacterium (assembly GCA_044433065.1). Taxonomy (GTDB): domain Bacteria; phylum Desulfobacterota; class Desulfovibrionia; order Desulfovibrionales; family Desulfovibrionaceae; genus Nitratidesulfovibrio. The sequence goes on along the minus strand of JAWXUA010000101.1, from coordinate 10,592 downwards.
CCGCTGGCTTCCTCACGAGCACACGTGGTGCTCACGGTGGCTATCGCTTAGCCATGCCTGCTGATGAAATCCATATAGGTGACATTGCCTATGCCCTTGAAGAAACTGATTACTGCATTGATTGCGAACGAAAAAGCCCGTGCTGCTCGCGCGTGGCTGTCTGTCTTGCACGTACCATATGGGAAGATGCGAGCCGCGCTATGTACCGCAAGCTCAATACCTTCACCCTCGCAGACCTCATACAAGATGCGAAACTATGCCCAAAGAATGGGGCGCAATTATTCTAGACTGGGGACGAGCGTCCTTTATAGTGCGTGTTCTTTTAGATAGGCATTTATATGCTTTAAGAATGCATAAATGCCTTTTTTATCTTCTTTAAAAGCGTATTGCGCATAGGTACGTATTGTATAAATACAATCCATGCACTGCTCCCACACAGTTCTTTTGGGCCAACGTAGTGCAATTTGATAGATAAAATCATAATTTTTCTTGCTCGATCTCCACAAACGATAAAGCATCAACTGCCGTGGCAAGAATTTCAAACGCGAGTCTGACAAGGCATCAACATCTATCACAAAGATATCTTTACCATTGCATAAGAAATTACCGTCGTGCGGATCTTTATGAAGAATATGCGCATTGAGCATGCGCGCGAATACATCAATCTGCTCAGCGCGAAAGGCATCATCACCATGAAGGGTTCGGTATTCCCCTAACGATGGCATATCTTGTAAGTCTTTGCTCACAACTCTATAGTCTTCAACCTGTACAAGCTCTGGGCACAGCAAGCCATTTGCTTGCAACTTATGGCTAATATATTCAACATGTTTGCCCGGTGTCCTATAAAGACCCAATGCTATCTTGATTGCTTTCTTTGTATACCATTTCGGACGTGTAAAACACTTGATATACGTGCACGCCTCATCATCATAATACACCGTTGTCGTGCGACCCGCTCCATGAACTAACTCTACTGCCATAACGCCCTCCACAGTTAGTACGATAGCATGCAAAAACTAGAAACTACGGATATGCTTAATCAAACCTGTAGTTGAAAATCCTTCAAGTAGTGGCAGACTCAGCACCTTACCGCCTCGCGCTTCCACGATATCGCGACCAACAATATTCTCAATGGACCAATCGCCACCCTTAATAAGCACATCGGGCTGCACAGCTTTTATAAGCTCATGCGGCGTATCTTCCTCGAAAGCGACAACAAAATCTACACTGGCGAGGTGCGCAAGCACAAAAGCACGCACGGCATAGGTATTAATGGGCCTATCTGGGCCCTTACCTTGGCGTTGCACCGAGGCATCACTATTGAGCCCAAGCACAAGAATATCACCTTGAGCGCGAGCCCGAGCAAGCAAATCTGCATGCCCTGGGTGCACAATGTCGTAGCAACCATTGGTAAACACAATGCGCTTGCCAGCAGCCCGTAAGGGAGCTAGGCGCACCAGAAGAGCAGGTAGGCTGACGACACCTGTATAGGAAGGTAGGGCTGTATTCGTTCCAAAAGGTGGGACTGTTACAGGTGTTTCTTGCTTTTCCATACTGCTCTCTTATTCTGGTTGTGTACCATCATCCATATCAGGGACTTTTCTATAATTCCTGAAGCCCTACTCCCCCATGTGGCCGCGAATGCCATACAGAGCTAGCCCTTCATCCACAAATAAAAAGTTTAGAAAGGGGAGTGGGGTCTGGGGGAGAGGAACACCTTTTTAAAGGTTTTCCCCTCCCCCAGCTAAACTAAGCAAAATGAATAAGCTCTCTCACTTGCTCCATGGTCGACTGAGCGTAAGCACGGGCACGCTTGTTACCATCAGAGATGATATCGAGGACGAGCTCGGGGTTTGCGTCGAGGGCATGGCGGCGTTCGTGGAGAGGCGCAAAGAACTTCTCGAGATTTTCGATGAAGATTTTCTTGCAGTCCACGCAACCGAGGCAAGCGGACGTGCAACCTTGGCGGATTTCGGCCTGCTTTTCGGCATCACACATGAGCACATGGTAGGGGAAAAGATTGCAGACATCTGGGTTGCCAGCATCACTACGGCGCACACGGGCTGGGTCGGTAAACATGCCACGAACCTTAGGGATAACGTCTTCGATTTTATCGCTAAGGAAGATACCGTTACCATAGCTCTTGGACATTTTACGGCCATCAAGACCTGGGCACTTGGCGGCTGGGGTCAAGTGTGCCTCTGGCTCAGGGAAATACGGGCCATAGAAATTATTGAAGCGACGTGCTATTTCACGGGTAAGCTCAAGGTGTGGCAACTGGTCTTGGCCAACAGGAACCCACTTAGGGCGATACATGAGAATGTCAGCGGCCATAAGCACAGGATAGCCCATAAAACCAAAGTTTCCGAGGTCCTTATTGCTGATTTCTTGCTGTTGCTCTTTGTAGGTTGGATTGCGTTCAAGCCAGCTTACAGGAGTAACCATGGAGAGAATGAGGCTGAGTTCTGCATGCTCAAGCAGTTTGGATTGCTGGAAAACCGTACAACGCTCAGGATCAAGGCCAGCGGCTACCCAGTCTTTTACAAGCTCAGGCACATACGTTGCAATGCGCTTGGTGTCGGCAAATTCACTGGTCAAAGCATGCCAGTCCGCCACAAAGTAAAAGCAATCAGCTTGATCTTGCAATTCAACCCAGTTCTTCAAAACACCAAAATAGTGTCCAAGATGCAATGGGCCTGTTGGACGCATGCCAGATGCAATGCGTGGGCGCTCAGTTGAGGGAGTAGCAGTCGTTGTCATGAAAATCTCCAATGATATGTCGAGAAATCTTGTCTACAAAAAGAGGCCATAGCATTCCACTATGGCCTTAGATTGTCAAATTGTTTTATGTTTTACGTCGCTGAGGGAAAGAATTGGAGATGGATTTTAGGGGGTGGATGGGTAAGCCTTTTCCCTCTCCCAGTTACCAAGCCTACGCAATACCCAACACGCTCAACACCAACATGGCAGAACCTTGTACCAGCGGTCCAAGGACGGAACCGAGGATACCTGTGGCGAGGAGCAAAAGAACGATGATGAAGCCATAGCGCTGGACTTTGGAGTATTCGTAGGCAAGGCGCGGCGGCAGCAGTCCGGACACCACATGGCCACCATCGAGAGGTGGTAAGGGGATGAGGTTGAACCACGCAAGAGTGAAGTTCACCATGACGCCGGAGAGCAGCATATTGATGAAGAAGTCGTACGTAGGACTGGTGGCCCATTGTTGTGGCGGCACAAAAGTGATGAACAGTTTGAGGATGATGCCGAAGAGGATGGCCAAAATCATATTAGTCACAGGGCCTGCTAAGGACACCATCATCATGTCACGTCGTGGATTGCGGAACCATCGCGTGTCTATAGGAACAGGCTTTGCCCAACCGATGACAAAAGGGCTGAAGAGTGCTGACATGATAAACATGGCCGCGCCCATAGGATCAATGTGTGGTGCTGGGTTGAGCGTCAGGCGCCCAAGGGCTTTGGCTGTTGGGTCGCCATAGCGCAAAGCGGCATAACCGTGGGCTACTTCGTGGCAGATGATGCCAAGCAGCATGGGTATAAAGGCTACAGTAAGCCGTTGAATTTGCATGCCAAAATCAGTATCAAACATAGATATCCCGTGGTAAAGGGTTATTTTTATAAAAAGAATTGTTTTTGTAAAAAGGTCACATGCACAGCGAAGCCTTCCTCGCCTACGTGCGAGCACGATACAAAGGCAAGCAAAAAAACATGCCGTACGCTGCGTATCCATATAATAAGGCAGTGAGCGCAAAATGCAAGCAAGGGCTTTACAGGCAAATTCCTAGCCACCTCCCCATCTTACTAGTTGACGGCAAGGCAAAGTCCGATTACAAGAAACGTTCGCAAGCATAATTTCGCACAGAAACTATGCTTGCAGCTGTTCGATTGCCCGGATGGCGGAATTGGTAGACGCAAGGGACTTAAAATCCCTCGGTCTTCGGGCTGTGCGGGTTCAAGTCCCGCTCTGGGCACCACATGATAAGTTTTGTATTGCGCGGTAATACAAGGACTTATCCGCTACGCCTCCCCACAGGTGGTAGCAAAACAGGCCAGTACTCCTTTCTATTATGGAAAGAGTACTGGCCTATTTATTTAGTATGTCCCCAACGAGCGCAGCTTTACTTTCTGCCTTCCCTCTTCTTCCCCAATCCCTACCAGCTACTCTTGTTCATAAAACTCCGAGGCTGACGTTCTTCCCGCGCTCCCCATTTTCCCTTAGCGCTCCTCACTTCTCTAGCAGACACAATATTCCCATCCACGTGCAACTTCACAGGAAACAATAAGCCCCTATCGCGCATGGCGCCCACATCGGCCTGTATATTCTCTTCTAAGCGTACAACGTGGCCCTCAAAAATAAGACGGTCACCGCGGTATACCCTGACCGGCTTATCAAGGTCCATCATGGCATCATTAAGACCAATGGTGAACTTCTGTACCGTTGTACTTTCGTCAATATAAACTTCGTTGGTCTCGTCATCATAGGCGGCAATAATGAGATCATCTTGGCGCGCATCATTCGTATTGACGCTCAACCAATAGAAATGCTCGCGGAGTACGTCGTCTTGGAACCAAATAATACAATATGGAATGGGGTCACGCTCAAATTGCGGCAACCAATCCATGGACATAGCATCCGCACCTTCCATCCAGTGCCCATATTCACCAAAAATATGCGCATCATGGTAAAAGCCATCGGAAAATTCTTCCGACAACTCGCTGAGCCGCTCTAACCACTCTAAGGCCAAACCATTTCTATTATACGCCGAGTCCTGACCGCCCACATACAGCGCAAAGGGCAGGTTCAGCAAATTTTCAATGTGCGCATCACCTGGGTGACCAGCACTCATGGCAGCGCCAGCCCACAGATCCGCAAGACGCGGTGCAAGCTGATACACGCCATCGCCACCAGCAGAATAGCCCATGATGTACACTTTGTTGGGATTAACACCCTCTTTGATGACAGCCAAAGCTATGGCCTTCTCTAAAAGCCCATCCATATAGCCTTGATGCCACATATTCCACGTATCCGTTGGCGCACGCGGCACAAAGTACACGCCTTCGTGAGGCTGGTAGAGGTGTTTTTGGTTTTCCCACTGCTGATTATTTACGTCAGCCGTGGTCCCGCCACCACCATGCATGGAAATATACATGGAACGGCCATCGTGCGGCATAGGGCCAAAGACCTTATAATAAAACGGCATGGCAAAGGAACGGTTGCGAATAAAGCCAGCATCCCAGTTTGCACCATCGCTTTGTAACAATATATCTTGCTGCCTCTGTAAAAGACTTTGCGCAACTTGCTTTGCTTCCTGCTTAGAAAGAGGCTTTGCATCCGCAGTAGCAGTAAGTCCAAAAATCAAGCAAAAACAAAGTGTTAAAGCTATACCATATTGTTTACATGAAGCGTATGACATAAATCACCTTTATACTATTACTATAGACGTCACACCGTTAGCACTACATCTTCATATACCGCATTCTGCACAAAACAGCTAAGATAAGCACCATAAACAAGGCTACCAACTCAAAAACAAATTGTAAACCAAAGGAATGCGCCACAAAGCCCATGATGGCAGGGCCCAGCAAGTGGCCAGAATAGCCCACAGTCGTCACAACAGCCACAGCCACGTTGACGGGCATGTCCTTTTGCTTGGAAGCCATGGAAAAGAGTTGGGGAACCATGTTGGATGACCCAAGGCCAACCAGAGCAAAGCCCACATAAGCCCATAAGGCAAGAGGGCTCGCCACGGCCATGATATACCCTGCAAAAATGATGATTGCACCCGTGATGAGCAATGTATACGAACCATAGGCCATGGCTAGCCTATCGCCCAAAAGACGCCCTATGGTCATGGTCACGCAAAATACGGCATAAGCAAGTCCAGCTTGTGATGTGGGCACACCCTTGTCTGTTGTGAGAAAAAGACCGCTCCAGCCCAAAACCGTACCTTCATTCATGTAGAGAAAGAAGCAGAGGATGCCTAGAAAGAGGACAGAGCCCTTAGGCATTGTAAAGCGACGTGTTTTTTGAGACGGCTGTGTAGAAGTCGTCACTGTTGCTCTATCCGTTGGACTTGTTGTAGCCCCTTGTGCCCTTGGGTCCTTACCATATGGCAAGAAATATTTTGCGTAGAATAGGGCAAGACAAGTGCTCACAAGTCCCAAAATAAGCACTGTCACCGTTGGGCTAAGATCCACGCTGAGAAGACCAGCCATAATTGCCGCGCCAAGAATACCGCCAAGGCTGTACATGCCGTGAAAATTGGACATCATACTGCGTGTGTGAAACGACTCAATGAGAACGGCTTGAATATTGATAGCCACGTCAATCAGGCCAATCATGAGGCCAAAAACAAAGAGAGCCACGGCAAAAAGCCATAAAGAGCTGAGAGATGGCAAGGCGAGCAGAAGCGCAAAGGAAAATGGAAAGGCGAGCAAGAGTAAACACCGGCAACCAAAGCGTACAGCTAGGTTCCCCGTGATGGGCATAGCCACAACAGCCCCAATGCCTAAGGAAAGCAAAAGCATGCCGATGGTTGATTCGGAAACTTGGAGCGATTGCTTAACGTAGGGGATAAGCGCCGCCCACATGGACACCATGACGCCAAGCAAGGCAAAGGCGATGCGGGCGGCTGTTGTGTTGGTGGGTGTGAGGGATTGATAATTTTTTATTTTTTCAAAGAAAGACATAAGTAACCTTAAAATACCTAACAATCTAGGGCACGGTCAAAAAAGATGAATCTTAGTTAACATAACAACTACGACAATAGAAATGAAACAGCTATACTATTTTTTGAGGAATATAAAACAGCTTGACATGAGAATTAAGGAATCAATAGAGTGTCTATTATATTTTTTTATAAAAGGAACACCCTGTGGTCTTCAGCTCTATATCATTCATTTTTCTACTACTGCCCTTCTTTCTGCTCGCTGACTTTGGAGCCAAGCTTACCTTTGGCACACGTCTCCGTAATGCGCTATTGCTTACCTTTAGTATCCTTTTTTATGCTTGGGGTGAGCCTCTGGCTGTCTTCCTGCTCATTGCCTTGGGCGCCATAAATTATGGTGCAGGTTTGCTCATCTCAAAAAAGCAAGAAAGAGCATGGCGCATCACAGCCTTATTCATCACGCTCAATATCCTTGTCCTCATAGGGTTTAAATATAGCACATGGCTTCTTTCCTTTATTCTTCCATCATTTGCCGATAAAAAAACCTCCATTCCTCTTGGCATTAGCTTTTTCACATTTCATGCCATAAGCTACCTTATCGATGTCGCACGCCAAGCAATACGCCCCGCCAAAAGCACTCTCGATTTTCTCACCTACTTTTGCATGTTCCCTCATCTTGTTGCTGGCCCTATTGTCCGCTACGCACAGGTACAAGAAGATTTACTTCAACGTGGCCCCAATCGTAACCTCTTCACCTTTGGCCTTTACCGCTTTCTGCTTGGCCTTAATAAAAAGGTGCTCATTGCAAACACCGTAGCCCCTCTCGCTGATGCAGCCTTTCACCTCTCCCAAGCTAATCATTTAGGCTTTTACGACGCTTGGATTGGTATCATCGCCTACAGCATGCAAATTTATTTTGACTTCTCAGCCTATTCAGACATGGCTATTGGTTTGGCCGCCATGGCAGGCTTCCACTTCGAGGAAAACTTCCAGCGACCATACTCTAGCCGTAGTATGCAAGACTTCTGGCGACGCTGGCATATATCACTTTCCTCGTGGCTTCGTGACTATCTATACATTCCCCTAGGTGGCAGTCGTTACGGGACTCTTGCGACCTATAGAAATTTGCTTATTGTCTTTTTATTATGTGGTCTCTGGCACGGTGCCAATATGACCTTTATTATATGGGGACTTTGGCACGGCGCCTTTCTCATTATTGAGCGCCTCCCGCTAGGAAAAAAACTTGCCTGCATGCCGCATTTATTTGGACGGGCATATGCCTTTCTGGCTGTCACAATCGGCTGGGTTTTCTTCAGAGCTGATACTGCACAGTTTGCATGCCAGTATATTCAAGACCTTTTCAGCTTTGATATGCATGCGTCTGTTGCCTTGTCATATTATACACTAGCTTGCGCAACCTTAGGTATAGCTATTCTGCTTTGTGCTATTCCTGACAGATGGTTACCCAATGTAACAAGCCGTAATAGTGAACAAGTATCAACTACGTTCTATATTTTGCAAGCTATCCTAGCTATTGGCTCCGTATCTATGCTCTTGGTCGGCATGCGTAATCCTTTCATCTATTTTAATTTTTAGTGAGCGCTATCATCATGGTAAAAAATATTATTTCAATCATATTGGTCGCACTACTCTTATGTGTTCCTGTAAGCTACTTTTTTGGAGAGCAGGAATCAAAATTGATGGATGAAGGGCGAAAGACAAGTGCATTTCCAGAACTTCCATCAAAGTTATCAACTCACAAACTACGAAAATTTTTTAGTAGCTTGGATATGTTTTATGCAGATAATTTTCCGCTACGAAATAGTTTACTTGAGCTTAGCGCACCAATTAACAGCTTAGCGCAAACAGATCTAAATCCCAATAAATGCTACCGTGGAACACAGAATTGGCTCTTTCTAGGTAATGACTATGCTCACTGTGTTAATAAACTTGAAGGGACTGAGCCTTTACCTAAAAAAAAGCTCAAGGATGCAGTCAAGAAGTATAGCTCTATTGCAAAACAGTGTTCCGATGCCGGAAGCCAATTTGCTTTTGTCATTGGACCTAACAAGTCTACAATTTATCCTGAGTATTTACCGCTCATAGTTATTCCCGCAAAAGACCGCTACCTTACACCACTAGTAGATACGTTAACCGGAAAAGGCATTACTGTTTACGACCCAACTAACGACCTAATAAAAGCAAAAAAAGATGGTATAGTATACGGTCTCACAGATACTCATTGGAATGTTAAAGGATCCTATGTGGCGTTTGAGGGGCTGTGTAAACTTCTCAATCTCCCTAAATTAGTTGTAACTCATGTTGATGCGCCACCACAAGCCCACGGCTTGGTACGCATTGGTGGCTATAACAAGGACACTTTTCCTCTTCTTGAAAAAGATAACTTCCATATAGTACTTGATAGGCAACCAAAACTTATAAGAGAGGGTAAAATCCTTGCATGGTCAAATAAACCTCAAGAAGAAAGGGATAAAGGGCTCATACTAAACCCTGATGCTACAACTCAAAAAAGTATATGGATTTTTACTGATTCCTTTTCAGCAGCATTAGTCCCCTACATTGTAGCAACTTTTGAAGAGACAACTTTTTTTAATCATAAACAGTTTGAAAAAATAATGGCAACGCAGTACCCAAAACCTGACATTATTTTATGGGTCCATGTTGAGAGAAATTTCTTGTAGCATGCCTCTAACTTTTTAACGCTAAAACGATGCTATAGTAATATGCCTGTGCCATGAATGAAGAACAGTACATTCATGGCACAGGCAATACGTGTTTCATCCGCACATCATCTGCCATGCTCAACCGCGTCATCAATGACCTAGACCAAAAAACAAAGATGGATTGCCCACATGGTACAAAAAACGACAATCTTTTGAGCACCGGCATTGATAAAAACATCTCAATAGACGTAAAAAGAAAGGCCACGTACTATTTTGCTCAAGCTACTCAGATGTCCATGAAATGAATATAATCTTTACCCCAAAGAAAAAGACACTACATCTACGCTCTTAAGCCTCCCTCTTTGAGGAAGGTGGCAGGTTGGCAGTAGCTGTTCACGAGTCCGCGTTAGCAGGGAGTGATACCGATACGCCAAACTGACGGAGGGAACTGCCCGAATGGTACCGAAGACACAGCCGTCAGCAAGTCTTCGAGCACTACGGATGCAGATAGCAACGCTGTGGGTCTTTCCGTCTTCTATTCTGGAAACGAAAGCGAAGCCGAGAGCATCTTTGCTTTCTGCCTTTTGCCTTCCATGCAACTCTAGTCAATCGCTCAAACTAGCCCACCCCATCAAAAAATACCAAGAAGCCGACAGTCCTTCGACCATCGGCTTTCTATAAAACTCCATCCGACCATTGGCTTTCGATAAAACTCCACCCTATCAGCGCCAAAAGGTCAGCTACTTTCGTAACTGACCTTTTAAATTTACGTCTTAGTGGCGGTTCTTTTTCAACAAACTACGGAGCATATTTTGCGCGCAGGAATTTTTGTTTGTAGCGAGGCGAGTGCAGTTTTTTATGAAGGAGCGCACTTATCGTGCGTGACTGGAATAAAAAACAAGCTCGACTAAGCTACGGATAAAAAGGCTACGGGCAAAAAGGCCAAGTGCAAAAAGTATCATCGTCGATGGAGAGCCAAACTTTCGAGTTCGGAATGGGATCAGGTGTACCCTCTTCTCCAGAGCCACTAAGACAACTATGTGGCCTACTTTGTTTTTTCGAAATGGCTACTATAAGCCCACCAAACGCAAAAAAGGTCAGTTACTTTCGTAACTGACCTTTTTTAAATTTAAGTCTTAGCGACGGCCTACTTTCCCACAAACTACTCTGCAGTATCATCGGCGATGAAGAGCTTAACTTCCGAGTTCGGAATGGTATCGGG
>JAWXUA010000100.1:0-11059 GCA_044433065.1 Pseudomonadota bacterium | reverse complement strand
CTGGGGGAGGGAGGAAACTTTTCCAAAAGTTCCCTCCCTCCCCCAGAAAAAATAACCTACTACAAAGCCCTTTCAATACACGCAAAAGCGTTGTGGCAGTGAATGGACTCAAAGCTTTCGACTTCGACCTTGTACCACGACACTTGGCCATGCTGTTCGATGCGCTGGGCCACGTTACGGACAACGTCTTCGACGAAGGTTGGCTCGGCAAAGGCGTGCTCGGTGACAAACTTTTCGTCTTCGCGCTTGAGCACGGTGTAGACAGGCGAGGAGCCGGAGAGCTCAGCGAGATCAATGAAATCTTCAAGCCAGCTAAAGCCAGACATACGCACAGCAATGTGGATGATGGCGCGCTGACTGTGGGCGCCTTCGTCGCTGATGGCCTTGGAACATGGGCACACCGTCATGACGGGGACTTTTACCTCGAGCAAGAACGATGGCTTTGCGTCGTCGGAGTCATCGAGCTCACCAGTGAGACAACATTCGTAGCACACAAGACCAGCACTTTTGGTGGCTGGGGCTTGCTTGCGAATAAAGTACGGAAAGCGGAATAAAACAAAGGCTTTGCGCGCTTGCAAACGTTCCTTGATGGTCTCAAGGAGTGTTTTAAAGCTGGCGTAGTCAAGCTTTTCGTTCCATGTTTCAAGCACTTCCACAAAGCGGCTCATATGCGTGCCCTTGAAGTGGGCAGGCAGGTCAACGCCAATGTCAACGGTGGCTACGGTGTGCTGATGCCCTGCGGCACGATCCCGAACAAGGATGGGCAAAGAAAGATTTTTTAAGCCAACGCGGTCAATGGGCATGGCTACTTGTGATGGGCTATTTTGTACGTCTTCCATAATAATTTCACTATATTACAGGTCTTGGCCTGTGGTTGTAAGAGAAAGCTTGCCGTGTTTGACGCCTTTGATGGACAAAAGACGCTGGGCAAGGGTGCGGACATGTTGCCCTGGACCTTTAAGAACAAGGACCTCAAGGCAGTTGTCGTGGTCAAGATGCACGTGCAGACTTGTGATGATGATGTCATGCATATCGTGCTGAATTTCTGTAAGCCTTTGGGATAAATCGCTTTTATGATGGTCATACACAAGCGTCAACGTACCAGCGATTTCGCGTTCCGTATCTTCCCATTCCTGCTGCACAAGGGTGTTGCGGATGAGATCACGGATGGCTTCCGAACGCGTCTGGTAACAACGTTCGCCGCACAAAGCATCAAATTTGTCGAGCAAGTCTGAGTCGAGCGAAACGCCAAAACGTATGGTTTTTCCCATGAAAACAGCTCCTTAGCTAGTTTACCGATGCAATTCCCAGAGCTTCACAGTAATGGGCGCAGCTTGCGTATAGAGCGCACTTGTGGTGGCGGTGTGAACGGCTTTGGCATGCCAACCTTGAGCACGAAGCGCGTCGTGAAAATGAGTGTACACCGAACGCCCAGGTTCCGCTACCCATGCTTTTCCGCTTGGGGTGAGAACATGGTCGAGGAACGCGAGAACTGGCTCGACGAAGCGCCGCTCGTACATGATATCACCACCCCACACAATGTCCGTGCTGTGGGCTTTGACTGCGGGTGCACGCCAGTCCATGACGGTCCAGAGTGGTTGGGCGACATGGTTGATTGTGGCATTGCGACGCGCAAAGTGCAAGGCTTCTGGCTCATAATCCATGCCCACGACTGAGGCTCCTAGCCACTGGCCTACTAGGGAGCATAGACCTAGACCACAGCCCATATCAAGACAGGTTCGGCCTTGAATGTGCTTGGCGTTGTGTGCAAGAAAATCAGCAAGAACAATGCTTGAGGGCCACAGTTCTGTCCAATATGGTAAGCGTTCATCTTGCTGAAAATATTCTGCTTTCTCGTTATCTGCAACCATAGTATCCCACAAGGTCTCAAGGTCCGCAGCACGCTCAAGGGTCCAGTTGCGCCCTGCGGCATCAATATGAATGATGGGCGTATAGCTTGTGAGTTGTGCCATGATAAAACCTTATGCCTATGCTGAGGGCTACGTAAATTGTGGAAACTATTTACGCGATCCGAGGGTCACGCCAGCCATGATAACCAAGACAGCCATAGCCTGTGCAAAGCTCAGCTCTTCACCAAGGGTCAACCAACCAAAGAAGATGGCCGCCACAGGGATGAGATTGATGAAACAGCCCACATGGCTTGCTGGCAAGCGGCTTAACGACCAATGATACAAAATAAAGGCAATGAGCGATGCGCCAATGCCAAGGTAGAGCACAGAGCCAATGAGTGCAATGGGCCATGTATGAAATTCGGTAATAACTTCCATAGCACCAGTGGAAAAGAAGAGAAAACCAGAACCACATTGCATGATGGTCAGCATGACAGGGTTCCATGGAGCTTCTTTGCGGTGCACAAGCTTGCTCACGCAAATGGTGGAACCAGCGGCGCAAGCCATGGCCGCGATTTCAAGCATATTGCCAAGCACAGGGTTAGGCGCAGCTTCTGTTGGAGCACTGCTCACAAGAGTGAGGGCCGCAACACCGGTACATGAGATAGCGACGCCAATCCAAAGGAAACGCGAGACCTTTTCTTTCAAAATAAGCCAACCACCGAAGGCTAGCATGAGTGGCAAGGACGCCGAAATAACGCCTGCTTGCGACGATGTTGTAAGCTGTAAAGCCCTCGTTTCGCAAAGAAAATAGAGGCAAGGTTCACAAATGACCATGCCAAGTAATAAGGGCAAATCTTTCTTTGTGATGCGCTGAGGTCTCACGCGGCGCATGAGTGGCAGCATGACCATGAGCGCAACAAAGGTACGTGCCCACATGAGTGGCGCCGTATCAAGATATTGCAGAACAAATTTAGTTGCAGGGAACGAGCCACCCCACAGGATAACAGCACCCAAGATGGCGAAAATAGGAAGAAGGGATGCTTTGGTAGTATCAGTAGGGTGAGAGTAAGGCATAATGTTCAGGTGTCCTTTGCGTGTGAAAAATAGAAGCGTCCCCATGAGTTGCCAGCGATGCCTTATATATTGATGCAAAGCCGTTAGTAATCACAAGTGGACGTGCGGTTTTAGACACGCCTTGGCCCAGAAGGCAACTAAAAAGAGTGCTTAAAGGTCTTTAGGCCTCTAGCTTGCTATCCGTATATGGATTTACAGTCGTGCTATGCGGCAAACTGTGCCCTTGCTCACGATGTAAGACAGTCAACGCCATGGGCATAGCCCGAATAACTGTAAGAAAATTGTTCATGATAACGCTTTGCGTAACACTTCCATTTTCATAGCGTGCAAAGGTTTTCTTGCCTACACCGAGCACGTTGGCAAAGGCTTCTTGGGTTAGGCCAAGGTTTTCTCGAATAGTTTTAATTTCTTTAGGCGTTAACAGGCCATCAACGCGACGTTGAAAATCTAAAATCTGGCGCGTAATCTCCGCGTTGTCCGAACTATTTTCAAGCTCTTCACCGCAAGCAGAACATGCATACGACGTATAGCCTGCAAACTCACAAGACTGGCCCTTATAGTAGTGGCGATGCGTCACCCTTTGCAAAGCCAAGACCCCCTCTCCACACAAAGGACAACTCGCTCCATGAGATAATGTCATGATATATTCTCCTTGAATGAAAGGACGAGCAATACTTTTTGACTCGCCATATCAACCGTAAATTTTATATAAAGCTGATGCCCTTCATACGAAAGGCTGTAAGCATCTTGCCACCTACCCTTAATCCGTGTGTCTTCTACAGACTTGATAAGGTGATGGTTGGTGAGGCGGAGAATAGCTTTAGGAATTTCCGTCTGCGGATGAAAACCAAGTGCTACCGCACTCATATTCACGGTTTTTGTACTTATCCAGTGCCCGTGGCGCACCAAATCTTGTACCAAAGGAAACGGATAATGTGCCTTATGTTTGATATTTGGTGACATACAATTCCCTCTCCCTCCCCTTCTTCTGGTATCATTATGATACTTTCATCATAAAAGTCAAGGCACGCATACGCCCTTACAAAACATAAAACACCGCCATGGCGCAACGTCCATAGCGGTGTTTTGGTGTGTGGAGAAAAGAAATCCCCACAGTATGTAAAATCAATCTAGCCCTTTAAGGACTTCATGAAGATTTCTTCGACCATAGCTTGGCTGAGGTCCACAGGGGTCACGGTGAAGAGGCCGCCCATGGCTTCACGAGCATTGCGCGCAAGAGCTGGGATTTCTTCTTCGGTGACGCCGTAGTCAGCAAGAGACAAGGTATCGAGGCCCACGTTTTTGATGAGCTTACGCAATGCTGTAACCATGGCCATGCCTTGCTCTGCGAGACTCATACCTTCGAGATTTTCGCCCATGGTCATGGCCATATCAGCGCAACGCTTAGGCTGTACGCGTGCCATAACCTCAAAGAATGCCAAGGAAATCATGACGAGGCCAGCACCGTGTGGCATATTTGGGTGGAATGCGCTGAGAGCGTGTTCCAAGGAGTGTTGCGCGATGCAAGAGGAGTACGACTCACAAAGGCCAGCTGCTGTGCTTGCCCAAGCCACCATGGTACGAGCTTGGATATTATTGCCTTGAGCCACAGCCAAAGGCAAGAAGGTGGTGAGCAGGTTCACAGCTTCCAATGCCAACAAGTCGCTTGCAGGTTGACGGCACAGAGCAAGGTACGCTTCTGATGCGTGGAAGAAAGCGTCCATGCCGGTCATAGCGGTCACTGCTGGTGGTACGGAGACCATGAGGCTTGGGTCTACAATGGAGAACACTGGGAAGGTGTGATCATTGCCCCAGCCGATTTTTTCATTGGTATCTTCGTTGGTTACAACGGTCCATGGGTCTGCTTCGGTGCCTGTACCTGCTGTGGTTGGGATGGCTACAATAGGCAGAGCTGGCTTTTCTGGGGTTTTGCCGCCGCCTGTGCCGCCGCAAATATAATCCCAGTAATTGCCGCCGTTGGTGACTGTGGTGGCAATGGCTTTGCTTGCGTCGATGGGGCTACCGCCGCCAAGGCCCACAACAAAGTCGCAGCCGCTTTCGTTGGCCAATGCAACACCATCCATAACCTGAACGAGGGTTGGATTTGGTGCTACTTGGTCGTAGAGCACTGGGTCACAGCCATTGGCTTTCAAGAGATCCATAACGCGATCAATATAGCCATTGCGACGCATGGAGCCGCCATTGCTGGTGACAACCAATGGACGTTTGCCTGGGAGAGCGACTTTGCCGAGTTCTTCCAATTTGCCAACGCCAAACATGACCTTAGTGGGCATGTAGTAATTGAAATTCATCATGGGGGGAGTCCTTTTTAATGGGAGGAATTGGTTCTTTTTCCTTATGGCTTCGTTAGACTCGCCAGAAGAAAAAAACTCCTCAATTCCGCAGGGGCTGAAGGTTACTGTGGGGAAAGACTATGAAAAAAAGTTGTTCAACTTATCCTTCAAAAAAAGCAGTATATGCCAATCTAGTGCTGTAGACATCCGCAACACTAGCTAGCTCAAAGGGGCTATGCATGGACAGGACACCAGGGCCAAAGTCGATGATATCCATGCCATATTCCGCAAGATACATAGCCACAGTACCGCCACCGCCTTGGTCGACTTTGCCAAGCTCAGCCATTTGCCATGGAATACCGCAGGCATTGAGCACAGAACGGAGCCATGCCACATATTCAGGGTGGGCATCGTTAGCTTCGTACTTACCGCGGTGGCCAGTGAACTTACAGAACACAGGACCATGGCCGATAGTGGAAGCATTGAGCTTTTCATGCAATTCTTGCCAGTCAGGGTCCATAGCTGCGTGCACGTCAGCAGAAAGAGCTTTGGTATTGAGCATGACATGACGGAAACGCGCTGTTGGTTCCCATGCTTCAATCAAATCCTCAACGCAGTATTCAAAGAATTTCGACTTGGCACCGGTAGAGCCTTCGGAACCAATTTCTTCCTTATCCCAGAACAAGGTGCACAAGGGCACTGTAGGATTTTCTGCATTGAGAATGGCCTCAAGAGCCGTAAACACGCAAATGCGATCGTCATGACCGTACGCACCAATGAGAGCCTTGTCCAGACCTACAAAGCGTGCAGGACCAGCAGGCACCGCTTGCAATTCTGCGGAATACAAGTCTTCCTCACAGACGCCATACTTTTCTTGTAAAATTGAAAGGATACGTGCTTTGATGGGGGACTCATTCATGAGCTTGGCGTTCTCGTCTTCAGCACCCTTTGACTCTTCACCGTCAGCACCTTCCACCTTGGGCATAGGCTTATGAGCAAGAATGATATTCATCTTCTCGGCTTCAAAAGCATCGGCCAAGGTCTGGCCCGATTGCTTTTGCGCAAGGTGTGGCAACAAGTCCGCAATGGTGAACACTGGATCGCTGGCATCTTCACCAATATTCACGGTCACTGTGCTGCCATCTTCGCGAATAATCACGCCATGCAAAGCCAATGGACGTGCGAACCAATGATATTTACGGATGCCACCATAATAGTGCGTCTTGGCCTGACCAACGCCAGCCTGTTCCTGCAAAGGACGCTGTTTGAAGTCCAGACGTGGTGAGTCTGCGTGGGCCCCTGCAAGGCGCAAGCCCTGCGACAAACTTTCACTTCCCTTTCTGGCAATGAACAAGCTTTTGCCCTTAAATGCGCGAAATACTTTATCAGCACCAAAGTCTTCGCTATAGCCAGCCGCCTTGAGACGCTCCACAGCATAGCTCACAACTTCGCGCTCGGTCTTGCAGTTCGACAAGAAATCCACATAGCGCTCAGCCAAGTCCTGCATGGCCGTCTGATGTTCAGCGTCGCTATATGTCTCCCAGCAATTACGCGTGGAAAAGGCTAATTTCGTCATGGTATATCCTTATTATTTTATTTTATTTTTTTGTGGGTAGAGGGAAAAGAGACACCTCAGTGAAAATCAAGAAAAAATTGTAAGCATCATTATACAACAGCATTACTTAAGGTCTGTGCAACCCACGCATTCAAACTAAGCCCCTTACGGCTTGCTTCAAGAACGATACGCGAATGAATATCGGGAGCAATACGCACATTAAAGCGGCCAGAATACGGCTTTTGTGGTGCCTTACCCTCTTCAAGGCAAAAGGCAAGATAGTCTTCAACAGAGTCAGCAAGGGCCTGCTTCAATTCATCAATGGAACGCCCTTGAAAAGTAATAATATCCGCAAGGTTAATGACTTCACCATGGAAGATATCTGCATCCATGTCATATGCAAATTGCCCATGATATCCTTTATATGTTACTATATTCATGGCTTTACTCCTGCATTTTCAAGAAAACGACGCACAGATTTAACAGCACCTTTATCGGTCATAGGTTGTGGATGTGGTCGATGAAAAACCGCCATAATTCCATGTAATTTTACGCGTAGTCGTGACCCATTGCCCTCACTGAGCACAGCACCACAAGCCACCAAGAGGCTTTCAATGTCAGACCACGGGATAGAGGCACTCACTGGATTAGGGTATGCCTTCAAACTGTCTCTTTTGCGTTCTGGCTTCGTTGGACTCGTTTTTTACTACGGTTACGTATGTCTATATACGCGCCCTTCGTAAAAGACTTCGTCCGCCTCGCCAGAAAAACAAAATAACCAAGTTTGAAGACACACCCTAGCAAAAATCATGAAAAGTGTTTTGCGCTGTTTACTGTTCATAATAAATAGTACCACTTTTTAGTGACAAGTCAAGATAACCCTACTAGCTTCAGGTGAACAATCGAAGCCACCGAACCTCGCAGCGAATATGCCATTTAAGTGCCTTCCCCCAGCAAAATCATTCTAAAACCGCATCCAACACATTCCCAACCAATGCAAACTCATTATCGCTCAGCGTCCGCGGATCAAGGAGGAATGCACCAGACTCCACGCGACCTACGAGAGGCGGCGACGTATGAAGTAATGCTGTACGAAGCGCTGTGACGGAGCAGGAATGGGGAACGAGGTGCACGAGAGTTGTGGGCAGGTCACGCTCAGGAAAAGAACCACCGCCAACACGCGAGACACCTTGGATTGTAGTGATGGTAGCGCGCGAGCCAAGCGTTTTGCGCAGACGGGTGGCAAGGCGACGGGCACGGGCTTTAAGCTCATCGGGTGCCGCGGTAATCATGCGAAGGGTCGGCACTTCAGCGCGGGCACGTTCGGGATCGAGATAAAGACGCAGCGTAGCTTCAAGGGCCGCAAGGGTCATTTTGTCGATGCGCAGCGCACGGTTTAGGGGGTTACGCTTAATGCGTTCAATCCAATCGCGACGACCGACAATGATGCCTGCCTGTGGACCACCAAGCACCTTGTCACCAGAAAAAGTAATGACATCAGGATTATCGGCCACAATATCTTGCACTGTGGGTTCGCCGCCATTGGCGTTGGGTAAGCCCCAAGGCGAAAAATCGAGGAAAGAGCCACTGCCAAGGTCTTCGATGACGGGCAGATTACGTGCACGGCCAAGGGCTACGAGGTCCGCTAGAGGCACAGCTTTGTGGAAACCCACAACACGGTAATTGGAGGTGTGCACACGCAGGAGTGCGACAGTCTGGTCGTTGATGGCGTTCTCATAGTCACGAAGGTGGGTGCGGTTGGTGGCCCCCACTTCGCGTAAGAGAGCACCGCTTTTTTCCATGACCTCAGGAATGCGGAAGGAACCGCCAATTTCCACAAGCTGACCACGCGATACAATAACTTCGCCGCCCTTACACAAGGTGTCGAGCACAAGCAAAACCGCTGCTGCATTATTATTGACCACAAGAGCCGCCTCAGCACCTGTCACGCGGCAAAGCAAGTCTTCCACATGACTATAGCGGCTACCGCGCTCACCCGTTGCTAGGTCAAATTCAAGATTAGAATAATGCGCGCAGGCTTCATTGACGGCTGCAACAGCAGAGTCCGCAAGCAATGAGCGGCCCATATTAGTATGGATGACAACACCCGTCGCGTTGAGCACACGGCGAAAATGTGGTGTCATAGAGGCTTGTACTTGTTTAGAAATAGTATTGATAAGCGTGTTTGCCTTCAGCTCCTCAACGTCCGTAATCTCGCCAGACCGAATGCCTTGGCGGCAGGTAGCAAGGCAGTCTGTCACCACCTCATGCACCATGGCGCGCGGCACGTCAGGATGCACAGGCAGAAGTTCTGCAAGAAGGCTATCCACCGACGGCAAGGCTCTATATAATGTTTGCATGTGTGACTCTTTTTTAGGGACTTTATGTGAGGAGAAAAAATAAAGGCTTAATCCAAAAGTTCAGGGAACATTGTAAAGAACTCCGCCAGCAAATACAAGGAGCCGCATATGACAATAGGTGCTGAAGGGTCGCGAGATATGTTCTCATCTTGCGCTGCGAATTGCTTGGCCAAGGAAAGTGCTTCGCTCATGTTTGGTACAGCTGTAGCTTGAGGAACGATGTGCCTTAAGTTTTTTCCGGCAACTATTTGTTTTTGCAGGTTAATGTGTTCAGCCAGCACAGCACCATCAAGGGCCCGTTCGTTGTTCTGAATAGTCGGGATGATGAGCGGCGCACCTTGGCCAATATCAAGCAAAAACGGCATAAGCCCGTCAAGGTCCTTGTCAGCTAAGCAGGCAAAGATGACGGCACTGGGTTCGATTTTATCGTGATGAATGGCGTTGACAAGGGACTGTAATCCATGAGGATTATGCGCACCATCAAGGATGATAGGGCAAGGAAATGCGGAATGGGAAACAGTGTCATAACGCCCTGCTATGCGTGCGGATTGGAGCCCCATACTGACGGCTTCCTCATCAAGATGCCAAGCCCGTATGCATGACAGATGCTCCCAAGCTCGTAACGCCACAGAGGCATTGATATATTGATGCGGCCCCCGAAGGCCAAGGGACACATGGGCAAGAGCTGCCGTTTTTTGCATTTCAGTGCTGTCTACCAGCACAAGTTCTGCAGCACAGGCCCTCGCCATAGTCACAAATTCCGCCATGGCAGCCTCTTCTTGCGGAGCTATGAACACGGTTTGGCCCTCGCGTATAGCGCCAGCTTTGTCCTTGGCAATGGCCGCGATGGTGTTGCCGAGGACAGCCTGATGGTCGAGACCAATAGGCGTCGCACACAAAAGATCCGCCGCCATGGCCGTGGTCCCATCCCATGAACCACCAAGGCCAGCTTCCATGATGGCCACATCAACTCCAGCCTCTGCAAAGGCAAGAGCCGCCAAAACCGTCAAAAATTCAAAATAGGTCAGGCTTTCACCGCCTACAGCAAAGATTGCGTTGGCAAGCCTTGGCCATGCGCTTTCATCGAGCATCAAGCCATCAATGCGGATGCGCTCGCGAGGTGTGATAAAGTGCGGCGATGTATACAGACCAACACGCTTACCGTGAGCCTTGGCAAGAGATGCGAGAAAGGTGGACGTGGACCCTTTACCATTGGTTCCAATAACTTGGATAACATCGTATGCCGGACGCTGAACATGCAACGCTTCCAATACCTTGCCAATGCGCTCAAGGCCAAAGTCCATATGAAAAAGACCCCGCTGATCGAGGTGTGCTAGAACATCATGATATGTTGTGAACGTTTGTGTATGCATGGGATTTTTTCTAGCCTATTCCCCTTGTAAAAGAAAGAGGTGAGGAGCCCAGTATAGGAGCCCAGCATGCGAAGCAGAAAAGAAAGCTCGCGCATAAAAAAACATATCATTGAGACAACATAGTAAGATGCGCATGATAGGTTTATGGAAATAGAACTCTAAGAAAATGTACACCAAGGAGAAAAGTATGTTCACACCACTCATCATCACTGGCAACGTCACGGCTAAGCTCGAAAGCGTCGAATTGGTTAAGGCTGAGCTTTTGAAACTTATTGAAACCACGCGCAACGAGCACGGCTGCATTCAGTATAGCTTGCACCAAGATAATACGGACCACACAAAATTCCTTTTCTACGAGCAGTGGCAAAACCGTGAACTCTGGCAAGTTCATATGAATGCGGACCATATTCAAGCATATCTTATGGCCACCGATGGCCATGTTGACGCGTTTGTGGTTAGCGAAATGACAAGGATTGGGTAAGCACTAGACAGCATAGCCAAACTGGGGGAAGGGAAAACTTTCTGAAGAAAGTTTTCCCTTCCCCCAGAC
>JAWXUA010000099.1:2467-11176 GCA_044433065.1 Pseudomonadota bacterium | reverse complement strand
GGGAGGAAGGAAACTTTTTCAAAAGTTTCCTTCCTCCCCCCAGCTCTTCATAAACTTAAAAAACCGTAACTACTTAATCCTTGCCCATAGCCTTGCTGAACTTTTTGCCAAGCGTTTTGCCGAACTTTTTGGCTTTGGAGCTCAGCTTGTCGTCATCGAGGCGAGCGAATTCGCGAAGGAGTTCTTCTTGCTTCGCGGAGAGGCTTGTGGGTGTAAGGACGGTGATTTCCACGAGCAGGTCGCCTGTGTAGTCATGCCCAAGATAGGGGAGCCCTTTGTCAGCGATGCGGACAACTTTACCGCTTTGGGTTCCTGCTGGGATATCGAGCTCTACGTCATCGTCGAGGGTGGGCACTTCGATACGGTCACCGAGGGCGGCTTGCACGAAGGTGATTTCACGGGTAACGATGAGGTCTTGCTCTTGGCGGCGGAAGTTTTTGTCGTCGTCCACAGAGATGACAACATAGAGGTCGCCATGCGGTCCACCATGGATACCGGGTTCGCCTTCACCGCGAAGACGGAGTCGGTTCCCGTTGTCAACACCAGCTGGGATACGGACTTGGAGTTCGCGCATCTCTTGGGTTTCGCCGCGGCCTTTGCATTTTGGGCATGGGGAGGCAATGATTTTGCCTTCACCGCGACAGACGGGACAGGGGACTGCGATTTGGAAAAAGCCTTGGGACTGGCGCACTTGGCCTTGGCCATTGCAGTGGCGACAGGTTTCGACTTTGCTTCCTTTGGCGGCACCGGTGCCTTCGCATTCGGTGCAGGTCACGCGGCGTGGCAGACGCAGAGTAACCTCATCTCCTTTAGCAGCTTGGCGAAAAGAGATGCTAAGATTGTAGCGCAGGTCATTGCCAGCTTGAGGGCGTGGTCCGCGTGAATGGCCACGAGCACCACCGGCACCACCGGCAAAACCGAAGAGGTCACCAAAAATATCACTAAAGTGGGAGAAGACGTCGTCGGAGGACGAGAAGCCTTGACCATAACCACCATTACCCACGCCAGCATGACCGAATTGGTTGTAGCGTGCGCGTTTGTCGGCGTCGCGCAAGACGTCGTAGGCTTCTGCGGCTTCTTTGAATTTGTCTTCTGCTTCTGCGTTATCTGGGTTGCGGTCTGGGTGATATTGCATGGCGAGCTTGCGGTACGCCTTTTTGATTTCATCATCCGATGCATCGCGCCCAACGCCGAGCACTTCGTAATAATCTCGCTGGCTCATATAAGGCTCTAGTCTTCGTCGCTAAGATTGAGTTCGCCCACAATAGGATTGTAGAGCGAGAGGTCTTCAGGGAGAACCTTGCCTTCTGCGATTTCGCGCAGAGCGGTCACGGCTTCTTTATTCTTGCTGTCAACGAGAGCTTCGTAGCCTTCGCGATATTGATGTACACGCTTGATGGCCATTTGCACGAGCAAAAAGCGGTTGTCTACGCGTTCTTGGCAATCTTCCACGGTAATACGGGCCATGGGATACCTCCGTTTTTTGTTAGGCTGGGGAATGCTTGCTTGCCTGAAGGAAAAGGCAGGTCACGGCGCACAAGGGCGTTATAAAAAAAGCACATAGAAAAGGCGTGGCCATAATTCTGTGCAATGAGCGCAAAAAAACACAGTGCTATGCGCACCTGAAGAGAGTGGACATACCTTATAAGATAGGGCGGCGTCAAGTGCTTTGTGTGGGGAGTGTGTGGGAGGCAAGTAAGAGAAAGGCAGGAAGAACGGCGACGCCATGTTGGTTCAGACGCCGCACGGTAGATGCGGTGGAGAATTGGGAGCTTGGGCTCTTAAGCCTCCCTCCAAGAGGGAGGCTTTAAGAGGCTCATCCTGTGACAAGAGGTTCTTCCCATACTGTGGGTGCTCACCTCTACTTTGACAGTGTGATGAAAAGTGACTATGGTCCCCCATGGTTGCTCGGATGATTAAACAATGACGCCGTGGTTTATAATGGCTTGTATCATTATTGTCCGTGGTGTTTATGGCCTTTGGCTTACACGCAAACAAAACTACTACGTAGCCCTCATGGTTCACACTTTGGGGGCTTTTTTCTTAAAGGTATTTATGAGTCGAATGAATTTAAGCTATGCGCAAAAGGTTTGCGTCAAAGCTACAGGTAAAGCCATGCAGCAGACTGAAATGATTGGCCCTAATGCACGTATTGGGGTCGCAGTGTCTGGCGGCATGGACAGCTGGGTATTGTTGCAGGTTCTGAAAATCCGTCAGGCTATCGTGCCTTTCCGCTTCGAGATTATGGCTCTGCATGTTAATCCGGGCTTTGATCCCACTAACCACGCACCGCTTTTGCCATGGCTTGAGAAGAACGGGGTTTCTTCGCACATCGAAGTGACCGACCATGGACCGCGTGCCCATTCACCAGAAAACCGTCGCAATTCCGCATGTTTCTATTGTGCGTGGCTTCGCCGTAAACGCTTGTTCGAACTGTGCATGCAATATAAGCTGACCCATTTGGCCTTTGGCCACAATGCCGATGACTTGGTGAGCACGTTCATGATGAATTTGTTCCAGAATGGTCGCGTGGATGGCATGAGTATGAATGAACCGTTTTTTGACGGAAAGCTCAATGTTATTAGACCCATGCTCATGGTTGATAAGGCTGACATCAGACGAGCTGTACGCCAGTGGGATTTGCCTGTGTGGACCAATCCATGCCCATCAGCTGGGGCTACGCGCCGCAGCGATATGACAGAGCAATTGGACGAGCTTTGCCGTGGCAATAGGGAAATGAAAAAGAATGTATTCAATGGTTTACGCCGTTGGCAAATGGGCTTGACAGTCAGGAAGTAGTGTTCTAAATCTTCAAAATTCAGTGAAAGCACACCTAAATCTTTGCTCTTTCATCATCTTTTATCATCTATGTAGTTGGGATATATGCTTTTTCGCAAATACCATTTCATTATGCTGAATTCACAGCAAAACACACAGAGCAGCTTTTCCATGCGTCCTGTATGGCTTTTTGTCGTCTGTGTACTGCTTATGGTGCTTGCGGCGGGCAATTATGCTTTTTGGCAATACTATGGGGCCACACAGCATATGCTGCACAAGCTCGCAAGTGCTGAGGCACGCATAGAAAGCCAGCGAACCCAACTACTTGCCCTAGCCCAAAAGGCACAGCGCATTGAAGATGACCTTGCGCGGGTGCAAAAGTTTGATGCCTCATTGCGCCTCATGCTTGAGGTGAAGAGCGAAGTGCCCACAGAGCTTGATTTTGGCAATGTTGATGTTGCAAGGTCAGGCGTAAGCCATGGTTCCCATGGTGGGGATGGTTCTAATGGTCCTAATGGTCCAGATGGTAATGGCGTTCCCCATGACCATGATGGTAAGGGGAACCCCGACGGCCACACGCACACCGATGATGAAGCTGTCGCTGGCATGTATAATGCCGCCCAAAGCCAAATCCTTTCCGATGCCACAAGCCTTGGTCTTGGGACCTTGCCTTTGCATCGTCAAGAGCTCTTAGCCCGTAAAATCCATGCCTTTCTTGATGATATTGCTCATGCCACACGCTTAGAAGAAGTGCACCAACAAGAGCTCATCGTTGCTGTGCGTGCGCAACAAGGTGTGCTTGCGGCAACGCCATCCATCTGGCCTACAACAGGTAAGCTGACTTCCCGTTTTGGCTGGCGATCATCACCAACATCTGGGGCCAGCACCTTCCATAAAGGTATCGATATTGCGAGGAATAATGGCGCACCCATCATAGCTCCTGCTGATGGCACGGTCACCTTTGTGGGACGGCAAAGCGGCTATGGCAATTGTGTGGAAATTCGTCATGCCAATGGCATTAGTACCATGTATGCGCACATGAAGTCCTACACTGTGAAGCGTGGGCAAAATGTCAAACGTAGTGACGTTATTGGCTATGTGGGAAATTCAGGCCGTTCAACTGGGCCGCATTTACACTATGAGGTGCGTGTGGACGGTGTTCCTGTGGACCCCATGAAATATATTTTAAACTAGGTTTTTTGCATTAAGGTATATAATGACTTTTCCAACTCCTGCATGGGATTTAGAGCTTTTTAGACTTGTTAATGATACGTGGCGGAGTCCTTTTTTGGACTATGCCATGCCCATAATGTCATATACACCGTTGATTTGGATTTTGGGCCTCATAGCTGTTGCCTTGACTTTGCGCTATGGCTACCATAACTGGAAACGCGTCGTTGTCGTGCTGGCCTGTCTGGGCATTGCAGTGGGCATGACAGATATAACGTGCAATAGTATAAAAAGCGAAACCGAGCGCATGCGGCCCTACCATGCTTTGGCTGGCGCGCACTACTTGACTGATACTCAGTGGCGGCAAAATCCACCCACATTTGAAGGCAAAGCCCAACCGAGCAAGACATCCTTCGTGTCGTCCCACGCAGCTAATACCATGGCATTAACTGTTATGCTGATGCTCCTTGTGCCTCTTACGCGACCATGGCTCTTGGGCTTACCCTTTGCTGTGGGTTGGTCACGTTTGTACCTTGGTAAGCACTATCCCACGGATATTCTTGGCGGTTATATTGTCGGAGCACTCATGGCTCTTCTTGTGTGGTATGGGATGAAAGCCCTTGTACGCTATGCAAAACGGCGTGGTATTTCGTGGCAAATATTTGAATACGTTGTATAAAATGTATAGATAGCATGCAAAATGCTCTCTGACTTGTGAAGGTCAGGGAGCGTTTTTTTTGTGCGTTTAGCCTTTGCGTATTGCTATGCTTTCCATGGCTCTTTGCACTATATGGCGCACAGTGTGGCTTTGCATGTCACCATCTTCAAAAAGCTCGATGCTGGCGGTGCTTTGGCTAAGCTCTTCCAGACGACTGAGCATGATGCCTAGCGTATTCCCATCCATACCAGCCTGCACAAGGCTTGGCCCACATACGCTGATGGTCCACGCGGCATACGCGCGGCATGGGGCATCCTCATCATCAAGGCCAGCCCCAAGCGATGTAAAGAGCGCCGGCACAAGGCCACTTTGCACCACAAAGTCTGGCCTTTGGCCCACAAAAGATCCCACAGCCCAAAAGCAATGGCGGCGTAAAGGTGCATAATCACAGAAATTGCTGTCGCCATCACGGTCACGTATATACGAAATCAAGATGCGGTGAAATTCCTTAGCAAGGCCATCATGGGCCACAAGACAAGCTGCCATAGCCTCGGGAATACCCCAGCCAATATTGCCTGACTCCTCATTCATATGCCACATGAAGCGACGCATAATGACCCGAGCACTCTCCATATTCTCATCCGCCATACTGGCCACAACCTCGCCAAGACACAAGGCAGCACGGCCCGTCATGGCTCCACCAAACAAGAGAAATGAGAATAAAGGACCTACGTTTTGGCGTCCGTATTCCTGCAATATTGGGCTCGCTTGCTCACGCCAATCATCCCCAGAAAGGACCGCGTGCAGCCGCGTTTTTAATGCTCGAAACTGTGCCATGGATTTTCCTTTTATGGGGTATGAGAGCTGAGGGAAGGGAAACCCTTTGAAAATTCCCTTCCCCCAGACACTCCCCCAGCTCAAAAACTCATTCAAGATAACACTGAAAAACCATATCGCGATGTAATTTATCCACAAGCTTACGGTGCCCAGCAGGCAAGGTCAATGTGTCTAAGCCATCAAAGCTCAACCAATCATAGGCTGTGGCGGCGGTGAGCGTTGGCTGTGGACCATCAATGTCACTAATCCCTTGGGCTTCGTCGAGCTCCAGTGCAAAGCAGTGCAACGTCACACGATACGAGGTATAGCCATGCTTGACCACAGCGAGCTTGGACCTGATTGTTACTGCAAAGCCTGTCTCCTCCATGAACTCACGCACAATGGCGGCTTCCGCGGTCTCGCCGCTCTCAATGCGCCCCCCAGGCAATTCCCAAAATCCTGCCCAAAGTCCCACATCCATGCGTTTTTGCACATAAATTCTACCCTTATGCACCAAAACACCTGTAGCCACATTCATGGCGATGCTCGCCTTTTTCGCTGGCAAGATGGGCCGCTCATGCACAATACCAAGGCGAAAAGACTCGCAATAGTGCCCCACAGGACAATGCCCACAGTCAGGACCCTTGCGGCACACCAAAGCCCCAAGTTCCATAATGGCCTGATTGAAATCGCGAGCCTGTCCATGAGGCATGGCCATCATGACCAGCTGCCGAATTTTTGCTGCTGTAGCCTTCTCTTTTGTAGGGCTGTCAATATCGAAAAGTCGTGCAAAAACGCGATCCACATTGGCGTCCACAGCAGGCACTGCTTGCTCAAAGGCTATGCTGGCAATGGCCCCAGCTGTATAGTCGCCAATGCCACTAAGCTTGCGTATATCTTCAAAATTACAAGGGAAAATGCCGCCATGTTCCGCCATGATGGTCTTGGCTGCCGCCTGTACATTGCGTACACGTCGGTAATAACCAAGCCCTTCCCAAGCCTTCAAAAGCGCGTCCTCTGGCGCATGGGCAACGCTTTTAATATCAGGAAACAGCATCATCCAACGCTGAAAGTACGCTACGCCGCGTTCCATCTGCGTCTGCTGGAGCATCATCTCTGAAATCCATACGCCATAAGGGCTATAGTCCTTGCGCCAAGGCAAGTCACGCTTGGCCTGCTCAAACCACGCCACCAGCGCATGGCCTATGGCCGTGGCTGTATCCTGTATCAACGCATCGTCTTTTGTCGTATTGGGCATGGTTTTTGTCTCCGTCATGCCATGAACTAATGCCGGTCTGCATATTAGGCAAGCCATTTTCCGCTTGCTTTTCTGCTCACTTAACGGCAAACCCATAGGACCGCACGGCATTCTTGCTGTGACCTTCTTTGACTATCCATTCTGACCATCCCGTGGGCAAGGGAATATTCCTTCCACGACAAGACCTTAAATACAGGAGCAATCATGAGCAACCCTACCATCTTAATCGAGACTTCTTCTGGTGATATCCTCGTCGAACTTTTCGCCGACAAAGCACCTGCCACCGTAGCGAATTTCCTTCAATACGTTGACGACGGTTTCTACAAGAACACCATTTTTCACCGCGTCATCAAAGACTTCATGATCCAAGGTGGCGGCTACACTGTGCGCATGGAAGAAAAGCCTACCCGTGAGCCCATCCAAAACGAAGCTGCTAACGGTCTCAAGAACACCAAGGGCACCATGGCCATGGCACGTACCACCGAGCCACACTCCGCAACAGCCCAATTCTTCATCAACACCGATGACAACGAAGACCTCGACTTCACTGCTGCCGACAACGAAGGCTATGGCTACTGCGTCTTTGGCGAAGTTGTTGAAGGTCTCGATATCGTCGAAAAAATCCAAAAGCTGAAAACAAAGCCACAAGGTGACCACACCGATGCGCCCATCGACATGGTCGTTATCACTGGCGTCAGCAGATTTGAATAGTTAGGACAAGCTGGGGGGAGGAAGGGAACTTTTGAAAAAGTTTCCTTCCTCACCCCAGACCCCCCTCCATCCTGCAAAACTTTTTATTTGTGGATGATATTTCTCCCTTCGTATGGCATGCACGGCCACATGAAGGGAGTTTTTTTTGTTGTGGCGTTCCTGCTGATTGCATGGTGGGAGGGGAAAAGCAATACGAGGCAACACGTCGCAAAAAAATGTTTCCACTTGTTGCCACTATGTTTCCACCCCTTTTTGCACGTAAGATATTGTTTTATTTGATTTGTTTTCAATGTTGCCAATGTTGCCACACTGCATGTGCTTTTGGGAAAGGGATAGTCTTAAATATTGTAAGCGTATTCTATGTTTCCATTTGTTGCCACTATGTTTCCACCCTTTTTTGCATGTAAACTATTGTTTTATTTGATTTGTTTCAAATGTTGCCAATGTTTCCACCTACACTGTCGTATTACGGTTTTTTAGACACCAAATAAGGATGCTTACCCATCCATGAAATAAGGATGCTTCTCATCCGTCAAATAAGGATGATTCTCATCCGTCAAATAAGGATGCTTACCCATCCATGAAATAAGGATGCTTCTCATCCGTCAAATAAGGATGCTTCTCATCCGTCAAATAAGGATGCTTCTCATCCGTCAAATAAGGACGCTTGCCCATCCATAAAATGAATAAGCTTTGGTATGAATTATACTTTAGCCAAGTAAATACGCTCTGAGATTAACTAGATTGCACCAAGTAAATAAACCTTGAGATTAACTAGATTTTACTAAGTAAGATAATACGTTATGGATACATAAAGCATATGGAATAATCCAAAGGAGAGTACACAAGATACTCTAAAGGCTTGAGGGATTTTCCCTAAGATTGCTTGGCTATACGTATATTATTTACTGGTTATGTATTTATAATGATTGATTTTATTACTATAAAGAAAGCACTTTCTACCATGAAGAAACCCTTTTTATTGCCGTATATGGTGCTCGAATATTTTATATGGTAGTCCCCAGAATATGTGTACACTATTTAGGGTCTATCCCCTATTTTAGAGTCTGTTCCCTCTCCCATAAAAAAGGGAATTAAGCGTTTACTATTTTGCTGGATATACATGTAGAGCACACATAGTGTGGCAACATTGGAAACATTGGCAACATAGAATATGTTTACCCTATTTAAGGCCTGCCCCTTTCCCAAAAGCACATGTAGTGTGGAAACATTGGCAACATTGAAAACAATGTAGATAAATCAGTACTTTATGATGAAAAAGGGGTGGAAACATAGTGGCAACAAGTGGAAACATAGA
>JAWXUA010000099.1:0-2367 GCA_044433065.1 Pseudomonadota bacterium | reverse complement strand
CCCCTTTCCCAAAAGCACATGTAGTGTGGAAACATTGGCAACATTGAAAACAATGTAGATAAATCAGTACTTTATGATGAAAAAGGGGTGGAAACATAGTGGCAACAAGTGGAAACATAGAGGTCGCCTTACAGCCACAAAAAACAACGCTGAGGAAGGAAAACTTTTCAAAGTTCTCCCCCCTCAGCTAACAAATCAATTCATGAATGAATTAACGAATGAAGCAGCCTAAGCCCAATCAACTTAATTGGCAGTCTTAAGCATTTCCCAGTACTTTTCGTACGTATGGAGTGTTTCGCCGATATCGCCACAGAACTCGGAGTTTTCGAGGTCTTCGTCGTGAGGAATAGCGGCGCGGCTGTTGCGGAGGTCTTCATCGAGGAGTGGAGCTACATCCATGTTGGAGGAGGTGTAGTTGTATTCTTCCACGCAGATTTTAGCGATATCTGGGCGGAGGAGGAAGTCGATGAAGAAGTGCGCGTTGTCCTTGTGCTCAGCACCTACTGGAATAGCGAAGTTGTCAGCCCAGAGGGTGACGCCTTCTTTAGGGTAGATGTAGATGAGCGCTGGGTTTTCGGTGTGAGAGATATAGGCATCGCCATTCCATGACATACCGCCCATGACTTCGCCGCCGATGAAGGCTTGCTTGGTAGCGGTCACGTCGAAGACGCGCACGGAAGGCTTGAGCTTGAGGAGCCATTCGTAAGCGATTTTGATTTCGTCTTCGTTGACGGTATTGACGGAGAAGCCATTGGCCTTGAGTGCCATACCGAAGGTGTCGCGCAAGTCATCGGAGAGGATGATGGAGTTCTCAAACTCTGGACGGAAGAGGTCATTCCAGCTGGTGATGGTGCTTGGGTCCACGGCATCAGCGTTGACCATGAGACCTGCGCTGCCCCACATGTAGGGAACTGAGTAGTCATTTTCTGGGTCAAAGCTTTGGTTCAAGAGCAGCGGATTGATGGAGCTGTAGTTGCTGAGCTTGGACTTGTCGATTTTGGCAAGCAAGCCATCAGCCTTGAGCAGGCCAATGAAGTAGGTGGATGGTACGATAATGTCGTAGCCCTTGCCTTGCAGCAGCTTCACCTTGGCGTACATGGCTTCGTTGGATTCATAGGTGGTGTAGACAACCTTGATGCCCGTTTCCTCGGTGAACTGATCTAGGACTTCTTGGGGGATATATTCGGACCAGTTGAATACGTTGAGCACTTTTGGCTCAGAAGCTGTGGCCATGGAGGCGCAGAGGAGGAGTGCGGCGATAGCACCAAAGATTTTCTTCATCAATTTTCCTTAAGGTTTTTTGTTAAAGGTAGAAAATTGGATCTTTTTCCGCTTAGCTTTGTTGAATTGCGGTTTGGCTCGAGTCATTATGTCCATATACACAGCGTTGCTCTCGGTGGCCGTAGAGCTCGAAGACTCGCTAATGGCCACAGCTTCGCTGCCTTCGGTCGCCTCGTGCAAACCTTGTTCGCCTCGCTATACGTAAAAATCTCTCAATTCTTACGGGCATATAGTTGCTCTATATGCATTTATGTAAAACGCTTGCACGGTGCAAGGTTCTTGGCTGTTTATGTGCGTATCTTTTAGTCCTTTTGACAGATGCCAAAAAAATGACTAGGGTATACGCAGAGTAAGGAGGCCGATATGACAAGCATATTCGTCACCAAGCGTGATTTAAAGGAGCTTGAGCTACGCCTTACCATACGGTTAGGCGGCATTGCCATTGCGTGTACGGCTTTGTTGCTTGCCATTCTTCCTATGTTAATAAAGCAGTAAATAAATTGTATAAGAAATGAAGCGGCTTCTTTTGGAGTCGCTTTTTTTAATTTTGTTTGCGCGTGAGCCAGAGGCCATAACTTCCAACGACGAATACCATTAAGAAAGCAAGTAACCATGTTGTCATTGTTTGCGCTCCATTTTGGCTGTGATTGCAAGGGATGTAATAAGGGAGAAAAAAGCAAGGGCGAGTCCTAGTTTGTTTCCTTGGAAAGTTCCTACGGCAAATGATGCGACACTGATTTTTTCAAGCCAGCTGCAAGTCGTTTTATCATTTTTACCCCATATTTCTTACGTAGTCATTTTCGCAAAGCACGTCAAATAAGTCTACAATTTTGCTTTCTACAAAGTGACCAATCGAAGCCGCATACTGCGCGTTACTTCTCCCCATGTGGCCGTAAACGCCATACGAAGAAAGTAATTTCCATCCACAAATAAAAGTCTTTGAAGGGGATGGGGGTCTGGGGGAAGTGGAAACTTTCTTCAGAAAGTTTTCCCAGCCCCCAGTAATCATTCCCAAAAAAACTATTTCTTTTTCATATTAGCCAGCATCTGCGCAAGCAAAACAAGTATGACGGTGAGACAGAACAT
>JAWXUA010000098.1:0-11329 GCA_044433065.1 Pseudomonadota bacterium | reverse complement strand
CCTGCATCGGAGAGTGCGCAAGTCTTTAGTGGAGAGTTTTTTTACTGTGGGAGGAAAAGCTTTTTGGGGGAGGGAAAGCTTTCTGGGGGAGGGAAACCCTTTGAAAAGGGCTTTCCCTCTCCCAGACCCCCTCCCTTCCTAAACTTTTTATTTGTGGAGGAAGTTGGCTACGTTGAAGAAAATTTGTGGCCACATGGGGGGGAGGAAGAGGAGGAGGAATGAAATGGGAAGTTGGTCTGGGAAAACTTGGTTCACCAATATGGGAAGGATACAGCGTCGTTCGGTGGCTTCGATTGCCCAGCTTACTCTATTGAGAGGGCGTTCCTGCTGATTACATCTTCATGTCCTTATCCATGGGCATGTCCTTATCCATGGCTGTGTCCTTATCCATGGCTGTGTCCTTATCCATGGCTGTGTCCTTATCCATGGCTGTGTCCTTATCCATGGCTGTGCCCATATCCATGGCTGTGCCCATATCCATGGCTGTGTCCATATTGCTCATGTCCATATCATCCATACCGTCCATACCGTTCATGTCCATACCGTTCATGCTAGCCATAGTAGAATGTCGACGACCAACCACAAAAGCAAGCACAGCCAAAATACCAAAAAGCACATTCAATGCAAAACGCACACCATGGCCAATCTCTCCACTGGTTGTAGCACTAGTCACACGATCAAGATGCATCCCCGTCAGCGACACAAAAATCTCCATGATAACACCCACAACAACAATCCCCAAAACATTGACTATCACAAGCCGCCGCGTTGTCTGCATGCCATAGTGTTTCTTATACATACTAAGCATAGGAAAAGTCACAAGACTCGCAAGCAAAAACGCCATCACACCGCTAATACTCACACCCTTCCACCACAAAACCGCTGCCAACGATACATTGCCAATGGAACAACCAAAGGTCAAAACCGCAAGCACCATGCCCACAAAACTATTCCATACCCAAACAAAAAAAGCATTGTCCGCATGCTGTAAAAAGATGGCTGACCACCACGACGTAGGAACAAGAACACCCAAAGCAGATGCTATACCCATGCCAAGCAAAATATCGCGGCGCGTCATGACTATGTCATCGTAAAAATGTACAGCAGTTTGCACCCACATATTCAAACTTGAAGGCTTGTCCATGTCCGATTGCATGGCGTTGGACTCTGGCATGTCTGATGGCATGTTTGGCATGTTTGGCATGTCTGATGGCATATTGGGCATGTTTGGCATGTTGGGCATGTCTGATGGCATATTGGGCATGGGCTCAGGCTCCACCTTCTCAGGTTTTGGCAAGTCCAACAGCAAAACCAAACCATAACCAAGCACTGAAAAAAGCAAAGCCGCCGCCACCTCAAGCCCAAGAAAGGACGCACCTAAAAGACCGTAAATAGCGATAAGCATAGTGATGCCAAGGTCCGTGCTCGCTGTCATATACGTAAAAACATTGGACCACGTGGCTCCTTTCAAACGCAAAGTTCGCGCCATGCCCACAACAGCATAATTGCACACCGACGACACAGCACCAAAAACAAAGCTCGTCACACCACTAAGCAAGCCATTGCGGCCCATATGGTCCATAATCACGCTGTCTGGCACACGCGTCCGCACAAAAGCAGATAAAAGAAAACCAAAGGCAAGCGGCCACAACATAGCCCACAAAAGCACAACATAGGCGCGCACAAGGCTGTACACCGTACTCTCAGTTACATGAAAAATATGTGTTATTTCTGGCATATAGCCTACTCCATTTTTAAGGTGTATGAAAGCAGCTGAAAAAGTTAGATAGGCTGAAACGAATTCTTTCTTCACTGCGCACTGCAACGTACAAGGCGACAAAAATACGTCACCACATCCAAAGCCACCATGATAGACCCAAAAAATTGATGATAATCCCACAGGCCACAACCGCACACAAAGCAAAAAATAAACGCCCATAGCTTCCAAGCACACAAAAAATAGGCTAGCTCAAGCAAAGTCGCCAAAAAAAATGCAATAAATGTCTTGGCGAAACATGGGAAATACATATATATTGTTACGCAGAACAGCGTAGCTCGTACCTACATGCCTGTCCTGCCTCAATCTGTATGCTTTCGCACCATACAGCCTTTCCTCACGTATATAACGCAATGGCACGCCTTCGTGCTTCAATCCTGCGAGGTCTTATGCATACATTCATGCCTAAAGCACTTGTTATTATTGCATTTTTTCTCACACTGGGTATCATTACCTTCATCGGCGGACAAATCCTGACCTTATCAGAATTTGCCGCTGTCCTGCATCCTGTGCTTGGCTCGGTGATTTTTGCCCTCGGTGCGTCCGTTTTTGGCCTCACCATCCTGTGGCTTGCCTTCCGTTATTTCATGAGACCTAAAGCCCTCATTTTACGTGAAAACCCAAGTGACGAAGATATCGAGAACTACGCAAAAGCCCTCGTATCGCGCCTGAAATCATCACCCCACATGCAAGCCTACGCAGCAAAAAAGGCCCAAGCTCACCAAAACGCAGACTCAGAAACAAACCTTGAACATAACGCTCAAGCATCCCAAGACCAAAACGAAATAGCACATATTCTCAGCTACTTAGATGATGAAGCTATGAAGGAAACACGCCGCACAGCTTCGCGTATCTTCCTCGCTACAGCCATCTCTCGCAATGGCAGACTCGATACGCTCATCGTCCTCGCTCTGCTCATCCGTCTTGTGTGGCGCGTCAGTCATATCTACAACCAAAGACCGCACCCACGCCACATACTGCAACTCTACGTCAATGTGGCTGGTACAGCCCTCGCCGCTGGAGCTCTCGAAGATGTGGGCCTTGAAGAACATATCCACGCACTGCTGACACCCATGCTTGCAGCTGGTCCTGTGTCCTCAGTACCAACCATGTCTGGCGTCGGCACTATGCTTGGCACAGCCCTTGTAGATGGCTCCGCCAATGCCTTGCTGGCCTTGCGTGTGGGCATTGTGACCCGTAACATGCTGTCGCCAACCTTGCCACACATGCAAGAGCGCTCAAATCCCTATACGGAAGCCGCTAAAATTCTTGGAAAAATGTCGCGTGGCCTTGTATCCAAAGTGGTCAAAACAGCTATGCATGCCATTAGTCACGGTGTCAAAAACTCAGCCTGTAATGTGGCTAAATCTGCCTATACGAGCACCAAAAATGCTGCTCAAGGCGTTGTCAATGGTGTTGCTGCGACCTTTTCTGATGCAAGCAAAGTCAGCGCAAAAATGGCTGATGACTCTGTCGCCTATGCCGAAGATATCACTGTGCACATGACTGAAAAGGCTACAGATATGGCAAACCACATCAGCAAGCACGCCTCCTACGTTGGGGAACAAGCTTCATGCATGGCAGAAACAGTGGCAGAAAACATATCAGGCAACACGCCTCAAAATACAATCACCTATGCTGACAATATCACGAGCAATGGCACAGTGATGAAAAGCTCTCTCTTTGGCTCCATGCCCCTAAGCTCAATCCGCTTGCCAAAGCTGTCTCTCTTTTCCAAAAAGAAATAACGCAACCACCACAAATCATAAATAAGCCCTGCGGACCATCATCCGCAGGGCTTATTATTGTTATCTATCTGTAGTAAAAGCAAAATCATCTCGATACATATTCTGGCTGAATATTTTACGGACTAGCATTTCCAACGCATCGCTAATGCATCGTGCTCATCCTGACAATCAAAACAAAGTCCAACACCAGGTAAAGCTTGTAATCGTGACTCTGGAATAGCCTCACCACATTCATGGCAGCAAATAACACCTTCAATAATATCAGGTCCTTGCCTGTTCATCATAGAACGAAGTTGTGCCAAGGCTGTTTCACGGTCAAAGCTTTCCAATGCTTGTGCTTGGTCGAAGATATCCATTGTTTTTCCTTTTGGCTACAGGCTCATGACGTATGATGTGTCTTTTCCTAAAAAAACCAGTCCCTCAGAAGCTCACTGTGCGAAACCAAAGCGACTAGCATTACATCCTTATATAATAGAGGCAAGCCACGCTTTTTCTGGAATATCCTTTTGTCATAGCTGTATGACAAGCCTATGCCAAAAACATTGCTAAAAAGGAACGATATACAGCATAAAGTGTTGTCAAATATTTACTTTTAAATACATCACTCTACCCATCTCAGAAGACGCATCTTTTTGTCCTATTATATCAGTTAATTATAATCTTTTTTACACAATCATCACCAGAAGGCCCTTCTAGCGTCTTCCCAAACTTTTAAAGCTGTGGCACAATGTGCTCTTCGTAAAAAAAGCCATCATTATGGCAAATTTCACCTGTATATTTGAACCTACGCTCTAAACCATAAGGCCCAAAGGCCTCCCAGTTCCATAAAACAACGTCCACTATCGTAACGCTGACACCAAGGAGACCACATGTCTTTTACACGTTCCATCCACCTCTCCCTGCACATCCACAAGAACCCTGCCGTCATGGCTGAACGCGCGGCTCACTTGCTCGTTGAAATCTGCGAGCAAGCTATTGCTGAACGCGGCATCTTCAACCTCGCCATCTCAGGTGGCACAACGCCTATTCCACTGTTCAATCTGCTGGCAAGCCCTGACTGGGCTGAGCGTCTTCCATGGGAAAAAATCGCTCTCTACTGGGTGGACGAACGCTGCATCCCATCTGATGCTCCAGACAGCAACTATGGCATGGCACGCCGCACCCTTTTGTCCAAAGTCCCAGCGTCGCGCTTCTACCGCATGCGTGGCGACATGGATCCTGTCAAAGCTGCTTATGCGTACGAAGAACTGTTGCACGAACACTTCGACCTTATGCCCGGTCAACGCCCTCGTTTCGACTGCGTGCTCCTTGGCATGGGCGAAGATGGCCACACAGCATCCCTCTTCCCTAATGAACCTGGCATGGAAGAAACCGAACGCCTTGTCATCGACCAATACATCCGCTCCCGTGGCATGGACCGACTCACCTTGACCCTGCCTGTGCTCAACAATGCTCGCCACTGCCTTTTCCTCGTCTCTGGCGCAGAAAAGCACGAAATCTTGCAGCAAGTCCTCAACCCACTGGCTCCAAGAATTTACCCAGCGCAGTTCGTTCGCCCACCACTCGGTGACCTCGTCTGGATTATCGACGAAGCCGCTGCTACAGGTAAGGCGTAATTTTTAAGAGGGGGGCTCTGCCCCTCCACCCCGCCAAAGGCTTAGGCCTTTGGAAACCATTTTAGCGGCCCGTGTGTAGACTCGAAGACTCGTCTAAACACGGGCCGCAACTACATTACTCATGTTCGACTCCTTGGCAGGCTAAACGAATACCTCCCATGCGCCGAGAATTTCATTCAACGCCCCCCACTCCCATCGCAATTAAAAAGTTTGGAAGGAGGGAGGGGGGTCTGGGGGGAGGGAGGAAACTTTTGAAAAAGTTTCCTCCCTCCCCCCAGTTAAAATTCATTATTATTTAAATAGTTACGAGGGCATCATGGCAAAAAAAAGTAAACAAAATAATGTATATAATCCTTTGGCCCCAGCACCAACCATGCACGAAGCCCTCGACGATAATCCCTTCCGCAATCTTAAATTAGCTGGCAGTGAAAAAAAGAATTCGAAGCCCGAGAAGGAAGAAATCAAGCCCACGTTCAAAAGCTTTAGTCAGGATACCAAAAAGCCAGAAGGAAAAGCTAAGGCAAAAAAAGGCTTTGGCTATGTAGGCGGCAAGACTGTTGGCGTCGCACAGAGCTTGGGTAAAGATTCCA
Source organism: Pseudomonadota bacterium (assembly GCA_044433065.1). Classification (GTDB taxonomy): domain Bacteria; phylum Desulfobacterota; class Desulfovibrionia; order Desulfovibrionales; family Desulfovibrionaceae; genus Nitratidesulfovibrio. Next base: position 5,598 of record JAWXUA010000098.1, on the reverse strand, counting down.
TGGCCATAGCTCATGATGATGGCGAAGCCTTTGCGAATGCTATGGGTGGCGTCGATGCATGGACCACCGATAGCCTCGGCGTCAAAAGAGCAAAGACGAACAAAAAAGCTCCCAAAGGAACGCTTAAGGGCAAAAAAGACAAAGTTCAGGATGCCGAACCTGTTATGCCCATGGCAGAGCTCGATAGCTTTAAAGCTTTAGAAACAAGTCTGAAAAAAGATGCAAAGCACAAGAATAGCTTACAACTTGAAGGCTTAGCTACTCTTTCTGGTGAAGCACATAAGCTTGAGGAGCAAAATAGCTCAGAACCAAGCATCCGCCCATCTGTCTACGTTCCCTCTATGGCAGCGCAAAGTCAGCAGCCAACCAAGCAAGCCGCAAGCGTGCAAAACTATTCAGCACAACAACGCTCGCGCCTCGCCGTGGAAAATCAACGCCTACAAGAAGCCGCCCTTTTTGATGAAGATGGTGGTATTGACGAAGATATGGTCTTTGCTAGTGCCTTAGAAAATATGAAAGATGTTAAGCCCTTAAATGCTAAGGGCCGACAAATTCATCCTGAAGTGGAACCTGTTCCAGCAGCCCAAGCTGGCAATGATCCTGTGCGCGATTTCCTTGATGGCCTCATTGAATTCAAGCTCGAATTCACCACTGAATACCTCGAAGGCCACGTCGTTGGCCTTGACCCCATCACCATCGAAAAACTCCGCGCAGGTCAATATAGCCCAGAAGCACACCTCGACCTGCACGGCATGAACGCAGAACAAGCCTACGAAGATTTGGTCCGCTTCTTCCGCCGCGCCTACCACCAAGGTCTGCGTACCGTCCTCATCATCCCCGGTCGTGGCAAAAATTCTCCCAATGGCTACGGTGTTCTCCGCGAACGCCTCCAACGCTGGCTGACCCAAGACCCATTCAAGCGCGTAACCCTCGCCTTCTGCACAGCCCAACTCAACGATGGTGGTGCTGGTGCCGTCTACGTGCTCCTACGCAAATACAAAAAAAGCCGCGGTAAAATCCACTGGGATAGATTGCCCACCGATATTGATTTGTTTTAACTTTTTTACGCTGGGAGAAGGGAAAAACTTTTAAAAAGGTTTTTTCCCGTCCCCCGACCCGTCCCCCAGCCCCCACAAAAAAAGGCCAGTACACGGAAATCTCCGCATACTGGCCTTTCTATATTTATCTCGAATGCTTATTCAACAATGCTAGCCTTGTTGATAACGATAGGCGTGGTAGGCACGTTCTGGTGGAAACCGTAGTTACCAGTTTGAACACCCTTCATTGCATCAATAACTTCAGTACCTTCTACAACGCGGCCAAAAACAGCGTAGCCCCAACCAGAAGCAGTAGGTGCCTTGTGGTCAAGGAAGGTATTATTGTTGACGTTCACGAAGAACTGCGCAGTAGCAGAATGTGGATCGTTGGTACGAGCCATAGCGATGGAGTAGGTCACATTGGAAAGACCGTTGTCAGCTTCATTCTGGATAGTCGCACCAGTGTCTTTTTGTGCCATAGCAGTGGTAAAGCCGCCGCCTTGAACCATGAAGCCATCCATAACACGGTGGAAAATGGTGCCATCGTAAAAGCCGGTCTTAACGTAGTTAATGAAGTTTGCACAAGTGATAGGAGCTTTCACTTCATCAAGTTCTACAACAAAATCGCCCAAAGTAGTTTCAAATTTAATCATGGTATTTCCTTTTTCATTTTGTGCAGCGTGGCTCGGCGTCACCGCGAACATGGCCACAATCATCAGGGACAAAAAAGCAATTGCAATGCGCATAGCTGTCTCTCTTATGTTGTTGTCGGTGGCACAGGCCACTAACCATAATTCCAAAAACACTGCGGCCTTATACCAAAATGCCTAAGCAAGGGCAAGAGTACGGTGTCCTTAGAAATGAGAAAAGGAGGAAAGTACTCTTCCCCCTTCTCCAAAAATCATGAATAGGGCAAATTATACCCTGAAGTCCAATCCATCAGCGTTCACACCTACGTGCACAGTTTGACCATCGCGCACATGGCCAGCGATGAGCATGCGAGCGATAGGCGTTTCCATGCGTGACTGGAGATAGCGACGCAAAGGCCGCGCACCATAAACGGGATCGTAGGCTTCGGTAGCAATGAAATTGAGGGCTTCATCATCAACGACAAGGCTCACCTTGCGCGTGTCCAGACGTGTGCGCAGACGAGCGAGTAAAAGTCCAACAATTTTAGCTATTTGTGATGGCATAAGTGGCTTAAAGAGCACGATATCATCCACGCGGTTCAAAAATTCCGGACGGAAATGATAGCGCAACTCACCCATGACGTTTTCTTCAACATCAGGAGCAAAGATACCATCAGCGGAAATACCGTCGAGCATATATTGCGAACCGATATTGGAAGTCATGATAATGATGGTATTGCGGAAATCCACGGTACGGCCTTGGCTGTCCGTGAGGCGGCCATCATCGAGAATTTGCAGGAGCGTATTGAATACGTCGGGATGCGCCTTTTCCACTTCGTCAAAAAGCACCACAGAATATGGCTTGCGGCGCACAGCTTCGGTGAGCTGACCACCTTCGTCATAACCGATGTATCCAGGAGGGGCCCCAATGAGGCGCGCCACCGCATGCTTTTCCATGTACTCGCTCATGTCGAGCCGGACAATATTGTCCTCGGTATCAAAAAGCGCTTCCGCTAAGGTCTTGCACAGCTCGGTTTTACCAACGCCAGTGGGCCCGAGAAAAAGGAAGGAGCCGATGGGCCGCGACGGATCCGCAAGGCCAGCACGGGACCGATGCACAGCTTCAGTGACAGCATCAACGGCGGACTCTTGGCCGACTACACGCTCATGCAGAATGGACGCAAGGCGCAAAAGCTTTTCGCGCTCGGACTCAAGAAGTCGCATCACAGGGATGCCGGTCCAGTGGGCCACGATATTGGCGATATCGTCAGCGCGGACCTCTTCTTTGAGCAAGCGGATATTCTCAGCGTCGGTGTCTTCAGGATTGAGCTTAGCCAAAGCCTCAGCTTGCTTGAGTTTTTGCTCAAGCTCCGCAAGCTTAGTATATTTCAGCTCAGCGGCACGGTTGAGATCATAAGCACGCTCAGCCTCTTCAATGGCGTGGCGCGTCTGCTCAAGCTCTTCCTTAATATGACGCACAGATTCAATGGCGCCCTTCTCCTGCTCCCATTGAGACAGAAGCGCAGCTTGGCCTTCACGCAATTCTGCAAGCTCATTTTCCAGACGTGCGAGACGCTCACGGGATGGAATATCACGCTCACGGCGCAAGGCTTCGCGTTCGATTTCAAGCTGCATGATTTTACGGTTGGCTTCATCAAGCTCAACGGGAAGCGAGTCGATTTCTGTGCGGATATGGGCAGCTGCTTCGTCGATGAGGTCAATAGCCTTGTCGGGCAATTGGCGGTCAGTTATGTAACGATGTGAAAGGGTTACAGCTTCCACAATGGCAGAATCGCTGATGCGCACACCATGGTGCACTTCAAAACGCTCCTTAAGGCCACGCAAGATAGAAATGGCGTCTTCGATGGTGGGCTCATCCACGACCACAGGCTGAAAACGTCGCTCAAGAGCTGGATCTTTCTCAATATATTTACGGTACTCATCAAGGGTTGTAGCCCCAATGCAATGCAGTTCACCGCGAGCAAGCAGCGGCTTCAAGAGATTGCTCGCGTCCATAGCGCCGTCGGTCTTCCCTGCGCCCACGATGGTGTGCAGCTCATCAATAAACATGATGATGCGCCCTTCAGACGCCTCAACCTCTTTGAGCACAGCCTTAAGCCGCTCCTCAAATTCACCGCGGTACTTAGCACCTGCAATGAGCGCGCCCATGTCCAGCGCAAACAAACTGCGGTCCTTCAAGCCCTCAGGCACATCGCCCTTCAAAATACGATGCGCTAAACCCTCAGCAATGGCTGTCTTGCCAACGCCAGCCTCGCCAATGAGCACAGGATTATTCTTAGTCCGGCGCGACAAAATCCGAATGACGCGACGGATTTCCGCATCACGCCCAATAACAGGGTCAAGCTTGCCACGACGTGCATCGTCCACAAGATCGCGCCCATATTTTTGCAAGGCTTCATACGTGCCCTCAGGGTTGGATGAGGTCACACGCTGCGAACCGCGCACCTCTTCAAGCACGCCCAAAATCTTTTCGCGAGTCAATCCAAAATCAGCCGTCACGGTACCAAAAATCGTGGAACGCGGTTCATTGAGCAAAGCGCAAAAAAGATGCTCAACGCTGACGTATTCATCTTTCATCTGCTTTGCAATATCTTGAGCCGCAACTAAAGCCTTATGAAGTCGCTGACTTACATACGCTTGGTCAAGCCGATTACCACCACCGCCACTCACAGACGGTTTACGGTGCAAGCCCTTTTCAATGGCCTCCGCCACAACCTGTGGCGACAAAGTAGCCCTTTCCAAAAGCCGTGGCACAAGGCCTTGTTCCTGCGTAATGAGCGCAAGGGCCAAATGCTCCACGTCAATCTCTTGATGCCCAAAGCGCACAGCAATCTTTTGTGCCTCAGCAATGGCCTGTTGCGATTTTTCAGTAAAATGTTGGCTGTCCATGGATTACTCCTTTTCATCAACCTCGTTAGGCCGAGGATTAAACGACGATGCCTCCGCCAACGCCTGCCATAACTCGCGCTCTTGCTCCGTAAGCTCGCTAGGCACTTTGACGGAAATACGTACAAATAAATCGCCGCGCTTATCAGGTGCTCCAAGCCCCTTGCCACGCAAGCGCAATTTGCGGCCGCTACTGCTGCCAGCTGCAATACCAATTTCAACTTCGCTGCCTTCGCTATCCAAAGTTGGGATGCGTGCCTTGGTCCCAAGCACCGCTTCCCAAGGTGCAAGCGGAACCTCATAGGTGATATCGCTTCCATCAACTGTGAATAACGCGTGGCTCGCATAGCTGATCTGGATATACAAATCGCCAGCTGGACCACCGTTCACCCCAGCATCACCCTGACCCGACAAACGGATTTTGCCGCCATCGCGAATGCCAGCTGGAATGTTCACCTGTAAGGTGCGTGGTCCTGAACTTGATTGCAGTGTAATTTCTCTGCGACCGCCATGATAAATTTCTTCAAGGCGTAAATGTAATTCCGCCTCAACGTCGCGACCCTTCCTTGGGCGTGGGCGTCGCTGGCCACCAAACTGTTGACCACCAAAGCCACCCTGTCCACCAAACATGCCACCAAAGATGTCGCTAAAGTCCGCGCCACCAAAACCGCCCTGACCACCTTGTCCGCCAAAGCCGCCAAAAGGTCCGCCCTGAAACTGTTGACCCTGTTGCCAGTTAGAGCCCAAGTGGTCGTACATTTTGCGCTTTTCGTCGTCCTTCAAGACTTCGTACGCCTCAGAAACGTCCTTGAACTTCTCCTCAGCAGCCTTGTCATTGGCGTTCAAGTCCGGATGGTATTTTCTTGCCAACTGCTTATACGCCTTGGCAATCTCATCCTTGCTCGCACCACGCGACACCCCGAGAACTTTATAATAATCTTTATTATCAGCCATTTGTTTTCCTTTATTAGGAAGGATTTCTGGGGGGAAGGGGAAACTTTTGGAAAAGTTTCCCCTTCCCCCCA
>JAWXUA010000097.1:0-11406 GCA_044433065.1 Pseudomonadota bacterium | reverse complement strand
GGAAGGGGAACCCTTTGAAAAGGGTTCCCCTTCCCCCAGACCCCCATCCCTTCCTAAACTTTTTATTTGCGATGGAAGTTAGGGGCTTTAAGAAAGATTACGGCGCATGGGGGAAGTGGGAAGAATGAAAAGTACAGTCCAAGCTAGGTAATCCCTCAGCAAGGGAAAGATGACGCGTAGTTAGGTGGCGTTGATTGCCCAGTCGGATAGATTGTTTGGGCGTTCCTGCTGATTGGCAATAGGGGGAGTTCGTTTGTTACTTTTTTTTCCTTTTTCCCCCCCTTTGTTAGCTTGTTTTCCTTGTGATGTTTAGCTAGGCATTGCAGGATAAGAATGGGCAGAATGTAAGGGCCTCTGGGGTATAGTGACGTGTGGATGGATGAGTATTTTTATTTGTTGGTTCGTAAAGTATAAGTGGTGGCTCTACGATTAAGTCAGGCTTGGCACCGCGCATGGCCTCCACAAGCACAAGGCGAGCAGGACTATCCATATAACTATGCACCATGCGCAGGCGCTTAGGTTCGAGTTTGGCCTCGCGCAAAGCAATGAGCAAATCAGGCAGTCTTGCTGCACCATAGATAATGTTGAAATGCCCCAAATTCCGCAACAGTTTTGAAGCCGTGCCCACAAAATCCTGCAAGGTGCCCGATGTCTCGAAAAGGGCTTGTTGACGTTCCAAAGTAGCCGCAGCTCGTCCAGACTGAGGAAGGCGGTAGGGTGGATTGCTAAGGACAATGTCATAACTCGCCTTTTGGATCATGGTCCCATGCGTCGCATTCTCGTTTTTTGCAGCCCCATGCGCCGCATCCTCGTTTTTTGCAGCCCCATGCGCCGCATTCTTGTTTTTTGCAGCCCAAAGCTGAGCCATATCAGCCTGCACCACGCGAAATCGTTCCTCGAGGCCCAAGCTTTGGGCATTGCTATGAGCAGCCTCCACAAGACTCGCTTCAATTTCAAAGCCTGCGCCCATAACATGCTCATGCAGCAGGCAATACGCTAAGCCCACCACGCCACAGCCTGTACCAAGGTCCGCCATATTGACGGGCTTTTCTTTTTTGGCGCTCTGTTTGACGCCTTGTTTTATGCTTTCTTTTGCATTGGGACCTTGTTTGCCGCTGGGGTAGCGCGCAAAACTCGCCAATAAAAGGGCATCAATGCTGAAGCGAAAGGTGCCCTCTGGCTGACTGAGGCCACGTGGAAAATAGGCGCGTGCTTGGTAAATATTTTCTGTCATAACAATAGAATTCTCATAAATACTTTAAATTATAGTAAAAAATACTTCAGCACGTAATGGCTTTGTAACATAGATTTTCTAAAATTAATCATATATGCTCGAGGTGCGCTTCGCAAGGAGAGTATTCTACAATACTTCATGCTCTCCCCCCACATGCGCCACGAATAACATTCAAGGGACAAACCACCATCGCAATTAAAAAGTTTTGAAAAAGGGATGGGGGGTGTGGGAGGAAGGGAAAAAACTTTTGAAAAAGTTTTTTCCCTTCCTCCCACATAGCTACCCCTCCACCCCACTAAGAGGCCTTTTTATGAAAAACTTCCGCGCTGATTTGCATATCCACTCACGGTTTTCGCGAGCAACCAGTAGCCGTCTTGGCGTGCGCCATTTGGCTGCGTGGGCGGCGGTGAAGGGCTTGGATGTTTTGGGAACGGGGGACTTTACGCATCCCAAGTGGCGAGAAGAATTGCGTGAACAGCTGGTGCTTGATGAAGAAACGGGACTGTATCGCTTGCGTGTGGACCATGGGAACGCGCTTGCTGATGAGGTCCCTTTTATTTTTGATGGAGATGGGAACGGGCTTGGCGAACAGGTAGGGCTTGGCGAGAAATTGGGGCTTGGGCGTACCTCATTTTTATTACAAGCGGAAATCAGTTCCATTTATAAGCGCGGTGGTAAGGTCAGGAAGGTACATAATTTGGTGTACATGCCAGACTTGGCTGCTGTGGAGCGGCTGTGCACCAAGCTTGATGTGGTGGGTAATTTAGCGTCGGACGGGCGACCCATTTTAGGGCTTGATTCCCATGATTTGCTTGAGATGGTGCTGGAATGCGATGAGAGGGCTGTGCTCATTCCAGCCCATATCTGGACACCATGGTTTGCCATGTTTGGTTCCAAATCGGGCTTTGATACGGTGGAAGAATGCTTTGGCGACTTGGCAGGAGAGATTTTCGCCTTGGAGACAGGACTATCTTCGGATCCAGAAATGAATTGGCGGCTGAGCCAGCTGGACAGATTTGCGCTTATTTCCAATTCCGATGCCCATTCAGGTGAGAATTTGGGTCGCGAGGCCAATATATTTTCGGGAAAGCCTTCATATGACGGGATTTTTCAGGCTTTGAGGGCGCAATCCTTGTGGCATGATAAGGCCGAGGAAAGCGTAGGGCCATGCCGTTTTGAGGGCACGCTAGAATTTTTCCCAGAAGAGGGCAAATATCATCTTGATGGCCATAGGCATTGCAATGTGGTCATGGAACCTCATGAAACGAGGGCGCACAAGAATATATGTCCAGTGTGCGGTAAGCCTCTTACTGTGGGTGTTTTGCATAGGGTCATGAGTCTTGCTGATAGAGAGCACGGCATACAACCAGAAAAGAGTGTTGGCTATAAGTCCCTCATTCCTTTACCTGTTTTGCTTGGAGAAATTCTTGGAGTTGGTCCTAAAACGCGTAAGGTGCAGCACTGGCAGCACAAGGTGACGGCACGTTTTGGTTCTGAGCTTGCGGTCTTGCAGGATATTTCGGAGCAAGAATTGTCGCAATTCTGGGAGCCTTTGGGCGAGAGCATTGGTCGCATGCGGCGCGGTGAGGTTGTGCGTGAAGGCGGCTATGATGGTGAATATGGCGTGGTGCGGGTGTTTAGCAAAGAGGAATGCGCGGCATTCAAGCATGGTGGCCGCGTGAAGGGTCCGTCCTTATTATCCCTTTTGCCTGACCAAGGAGAGAAGCCGCTAGCAAAGGAAGTACAGAGGCAAGCAAGCTCAGCTGAAACGTCAAAAAAGTCTGTACAAGAGCCCATACAAAGCGTTATTTCATGCAAGGGAAAGGATTCGAGCACTACGAAGCATGCCAAGCAGGCCAAGCAGATGGGAGGGACCATATTGCAGGCCATAGCTGAAGCAGCTCATGAAGAAAATTTAGGAAGTACAAAGGCTAAGCCGCATACTATGACGTCAATTCTTTATAATGAAGAGCAAGAGTGTGCCCTCGGTGCAGGGCCAGAGCCAGTGCTTGTTTTGGCAGGCCCAGGTACAGGCAAGACGCGCACACTCATTGGCCGTATAGCCCATTTATTGGAGAAGGGTGTGGCGCCACAACATATTCTTGCTGTGACGTTTACGCGCCGTGCGGCCAAGGAAATGAAAGACAGGCTTAGCCTCGCTTTGTCTGATGCTTCTGGTGCGTCGCCACAATATATGCCGCGTGTGGACACTTTGCATGCCTTGGCCTTTGAAACGTGGCAACAAGTGGCCAAGCAGGCACCAGTTCTTTTGTCTGAAGAGGCCGCGCGCCGTGTTTTTGCTGAAGCCAATGCTGAACTGCGCGGCGAAATGACAGCAGCCCAAATGCAACAGACTTTGCGCAAGGCATGGGATAGCATGTCCTTGAGCCGTGAGCGTATGGAGCCGTGCAAGTCTTATGTTCAGCCTATGTATGAGAAATATACGCAACAAAAAAATGCGTGGAATTTAGCCGATTATACAGACGTTTTAGAATTTTGGCTGGATCAAATTCAAGGTGCACTTTTTGCGTCGCGCCAGCTCATGGCTGAAATGGACGCACCTCTTTCCATGGTTCAAACTGAGGCCCAAGGTGCGCCTAAAGCCATACCTAAAGGTGTCTTGGGACAGCCTCATGATTATCATGGCGCGCGCAGCCATGTTTTGCCGTGGGACCATGTTTTAGTGGATGAAATCCAAGACCTTTCACCTTTGCAGTTAGCCCTTGTGAAAAGCCTTGTGCCTAGCAATGGCACGGGATTTTTTGGCATTGGCGATACGGACCAGTCCATCTATGGCTTCCGTGGTGCGCAGGGTCAGGTGCGTGAATATTTGATTGACGCATGGCCATATATGACTACGGTGCATTTGCAGGAAAATTTCCGTTCAGCCTCGGCTATTTTGCAGGCCGCAAGCATGGTTTTGCCTACAGAGACGGATTGCTTAGAAGGTTGTGATGCGTCTAGTCCATGCCAAGTATCAGGTCCATGCCAAGTATCAGGTCCATGCCAAATATCAGACCTTTGCCAAATAGTAGGACCGAGCACAATACCAGAAGGCGGCCATATATCGAGTGGTACACACGCGCCATGTCGCCCCAAGCTCATAGCCATGTGTAAACGTGTGGCAGAAATCCACCATTTTTCTGCCCCAACAGCCGATAGCGAAGCTCAATGGATTGCGGAGCGCATCCAAAAATTATTGGGCGGCACAGCGCATTCCATGATGGACGCCTCCCAAGCACATGAAGCTATTTTAGATGAGGGCTTCTTTAGTCCTCGTGATATCGCAATCTTGGTTCGCTTGAAAACCCTCATTCCCGTTTTGGAAAAGACCTTGACGCGCTATGGTATTCCTTGTGCTGTGCCCGAGCTTGAGGCCTTTTGGGCTGATGAGCGTGTGAGCCAAATTGTGCGCGCTGGTGGTCGCTTTGTGGGTATTGGCGGTTCCTCAGATGAAACGATCCTGCAATGTCCAGATAAGGTTTTAGCGCGTGGTCCTCTTGGGGTGTCTGCGTATTTGCGTGATGCTGGTTCTTTTGACGAGCTTTTCTGGCAAAGCAAAGCTTTTCGCCAATTGGTTAAAGCCTTTGATGAGCATGGTGGTTGGGCGCCGCTCATTAACTGGATTGGCTTACAAGGAGAGCTTGATGCTGTGCGTGAGAAGAGCGAGAAAGTTCAGATTATGACCATGCATGCGGCAAAAGGCCTTGAATTCCGAGCAGTCTTTTTGCCAGCCATGGAAGATGGGCTTATGCCATTCATGGGCGCGCCGCTTCTCATGGGGAAAATCGATAAAGACATTGTGTATGATGAGCAGGAAGAGCGACGCTTGCTGTACGTGGCCATGACTCGGGCCGCTGAGGGACTTTATATGAGCCAAGCACAAAAGCGTATGCTGTATGGTCGCGACGTGCGTTTGCCATCATCACGTTTCTTGGTAGGTTTGGATCAAATTGTGAACCGCTCAGCCTTAGTGCGCCATAATAAGGTCAGTGTTGAACAATTAACCTTGTTAACATAGTGTTTTCGCAATTTTTTTTATCAATAAGTTTCGTAAATGAAAAAATCCCTTTCCACGCATTTTGTTAGTGGAAAGGGATTTTTTTTGTGCTACATGGTTTGCGTTTTGTTACAAAACGGTGACAAATTTTTTTGCTGGGTGGGACTTAGGGTTTAGGCTTTGCGACGAAGCGAGCCACAACGTCTTTACCGCGTAAAAGCGTCAGCGTTTGGTCGGTGATGTCATAGGCTGTGCTTTCGTACAAAGTCGACATAAAGTTGGCGGCTTGTTTGTCACCGTGAGGGCACAGCATCATGGTGCTGCCACCAGGTTGCAAGGTGATACGGTGTTCATGGGTCGTATACGTTCCAAAAAAGCGATTGCACCCATCAGAACCGGAACTTTTGCCATCTGCTGCCAAGACAAGATGCGGTATTTCTTGACCAACAAAGTGCTCAGCAGCTTGGCTATGTAAACTTTCCAAAGCCCAGTACGTATTTTGCAATGGCGTATGTCCTGAATTTTCTTGACTTTCTTCATACGACATGACGCGATGCAAGAGCATATCCACACTTGCAGGGTTTTCGGTCTGTGCTCTACGCAAAACTGGGTAGGCATTGGTGGTACTGAAAAGCATGGTGCCTTGACTCATGATATAGGCGCGCAACGAATATCGATGACCATGAAGAATATCTTCTTTGTTGTACGGAATTTGGAATGCTAGTGGCGTATGGTTGGCCCCACCAATGGCGATGCTCGACAAAATGATTGCTGGCGCATCTGCACGGCTTGTCTCTTGGAGCATGATGACAGCCACAGCGTCAGGCGGCAACATCATACGCTCACGATAAAACAATGAACCATGCAATATGCCCATGGCCGCATCGTCTTTGGTGTACGTATGGTGGACCGTGCCAGTATCCTGTGTGGTGGGCTTTAAGGTTAAGCTTGTTGCGCCTTCCTGTGAGGGCTCCATGGTATAGGCGAAGACGCTGTTTATTATGGTAAGGTCACTGGAAGAGGATGCGTTTTTTTGGGTGTCCATACTTGTGATGGTCAGTTCTTGGCCATTGTCGTTCCATGAAAGAGGCAACATGGTGTGTACGTCTTGGCTTTGGGCATGATCATATTGCAAAGGATAGACAAAGGCCAATTGAGCATTGCTCATGAAGGCTAAAGCTTTGTTTTCCTTGGCACTTTCATCATGTTCTGGAAGCCAAAAACCGTTAAAAGTAGAATGCTGATGCTCTATAATAGGGGCTTGTTGGGTATTTTTACCGCAAGCACTGATGAGCGTAAGCAATAAAAAAATTGAGCAAAGACGGTATAACATGAAAAACTCCTTAAAAAACTATATGTGTACGATAGCGGAAAATATTGCAGTGGACAAGGTAGCTTTTGAGGCTTGATGTATAAGGTAATGCTATAAAATATCCTAAAATTACTTTTTTACAAGTTTCATACTTTGAAATATACATGATAATATATTGTAACGTAGTTATAGATATATTACTTTGGAACGCATATCTTATTGTACATGTGAAATCATACGTATTGTATATAATATTTGATGGGAGCGAGGATGCGAAAACAGGTGCTATATAGTTGTGATACTCTGCTTATGAGTGCCACACAATCCATGGTTGCAGACGAGGTCTATACGGCATTGGCAAAGCCTGCCGTAACGCAATTTGATCCTCTTTTTTCGGATCTTCTCCATGATATCAGCCAACGCTTGCGTATAGTGTTTGGCACGCAAGACCATGAAACTATGGCCCTATATGGTATAGGCACACAATCTATTGAGCAATGCCTGTACAATATTTTAGAGCCCCAAGAGTCCATTTTAGTTTTGGTCAATGGCATACATGGTCAGCATATTTGCGACCTTGCCACGCGCCTTGGCTATGATGTTGATACGGTCAGTGTTCCATGGGGGCAGCCCATTTTACCTGAAAATGTACAGCCGCTTCTTGAACGCAAACGCTATGCCCTTGTGGCTGTGGCCCATGCTGAAAGTTCTACAGGTGTGACGAGTCCCATGACAGGGCTTGGGCATTTGGTACGTGGTGCTGGTGCCTTATTTATGGTGGACTGTGTAGCGAGCCTTGGTGGTATACCTGTGTCTTTGGATGCATGGCATGCCGATGTGGCGTTGTCTGTGCCGCATCGTTGTCTTTCCTGTCCATCAGGGCTTGGCATTGTGAGTTTGTCTCAAAATGCTGTGAAGCATCTAGAAAAGCGCCATCCACATCTCCATGGCAGTCAGCAAAGCTTATTGAGTTTATTGCATCAGTGGCGTAATCCCCAATCGTCAATCTTGATGACGCCACCTGTGAACCTCTTATACGCTTTGAATGCAGCTCTCAATAGTCTGTTGAATGAAGAGTTGCACAACGTTTTTCTGCGTCACCGCTCTGTGCAGAAACAAATGGTCGAGGGTATGACAGATTTAGGCTTGCAGTGTTATGTAGGTTCTGCTTGGCGTTTACCCATGGTGACAGTTTTTCAATTGCCAGATAGCTTGCCTTTATCAACTGTGCGCACAGCGCTTTTACATGACCACAGTATTGATATCCGTGATAGTCTTGGGGTAAAAGGGCAATATTTGCGTGTCGGTCATATGGGGCATACCGCAAGGTCAAGCAATGTGGCACGTTTTTGTGATGCCATGAAGTCTATTGTGGGTTAGGGCTAGAGAGGGAGATATGGTATTGAGCATCGTAAAAGATTTCAGACCCCAGAAATACCGAAAGCCTGTGGACCACCCACAGGCTTTTTTATCGGTAAGCAATTTTGAAGGAATTACCTTTTTATAAGCAGGAAGCGTGCCAAAGTTTGGTATTTTTGGTCTTATACAAAATTTATTTTTTAATATGCTGTTATAAAAGGATTTTTACGGATAGTATTTGTATCCGCATAGGCTCCATTCTTTTTTCAGCCATGCTCGCAAGTACAGAAATTATTGTACCGAGTTTGACCCATGATGCTCACACAATGCGATTTTTGCTTACAAAAGAGTATAGTTCTAGTCTAATCCGTTTGTTTTGGGAGCGTGAGCAATATCCTTGGTCATGGTCTTGTTTGTGTAAGTTACTGGTTTCATAGTATTTTATGTGTTATTATCAAAGCAGTATAAAAAATTATTCTAAAACTATCAGCTAAAGGCGCCCCTAAGGCCATGAAGGCCAAAAAATTGAACGCAAAAAAGCCTTGGCTTCTCATCATGAAGGCCAAGGCTTTTCTCGTCATCTTGTGTTGCAGGACGAGGATACTCCTTTGTCCTGCTCACCATCAAGCCTACACAATCTAAACGTACAAGAAACGTTTAATCTTGTGGGTAGGCGTCTTTTCAAAAGGTTCTTGCTGGTTCACTACTTTGCTGATCTTCGCAAAGGCGGACACCTTGCTATTGACTTCAAGGCGTAAGGTTTCAAGCAAGGCTTTGGTTTGCGCGGCAGCTTCTGCGGCGGTTAAATTGCCGAATTCTTCATCCATGCGCGTAGAATCAAGGTGGATACGGGCCACAAGCTTTCCGTCAACTTGCAGCACAAGGGACTCCAGAACATAGGGCGACTGGTGTATAAGTGCCTCGATTTCTTCTGGATAAATATTTTCGCCACTAGGCCCGATGATGACATTTTTCAGGCGGCCTTTAATATACAAGTACCCATCCTTGTCAAAGCGGCCAAGGTCACCAGTGCGGAACCAGCCATCAAGGGTGAAGGCTTCTTTGCTAACCTGCGGAGCTTTATAATAGCCTTGCATGACGCTAGGGCCTTTGACCACAATTTCGCCATTGCCTGTTTTGGGATCTGCATCCACAATACGTATTTTGGTGTCAGGCATGGTGTAGCCCGTGGACGTAAAACGCGTGGCTTCTGGGCCAGAGCCTGCAATCAGCGGTGCTGTTTCTGTCAGGCCATAACCAATGGCATACGGGAACTTTGCTTCGCGCAAGAATTGCTCCACATCAGGGGCAAGGCCAGCGCCGCCAATACAGAAAATTTTCAGCTCACCACCAAAGATTTCCAGCAATTTACGGCCAGCAATGGCATTTAATTTACGGCGGACCATGGGCACCGCGTACAATTTCTTCTTCAGCCACGAACCCGTGAGCTTAGGCAGCAGCGACGTTTTATACATCTTTTCAATGACCAGAGGTACCGACAACATAGCCGTTGGCCGCACTGCCGCAAAAGCTGGTAACAATGCCCGTGCTGTTGGTGGCTTTTCCAAATAGTGCACGTGTACGCCGTTGATCATGGGCAAAATGAGGCCGAGTGTGCATTCATAGGTATGTGCCAGCGGTAGAATGGACAGCATTCTGTCGCCCACATGCAGCTGGATAAGGGCTCGAACAGCATGAGCATCCCACACAATATTCTTATGCGAAAGCATGACGCCCTTGGAATGTCCCGTTGTGCCCGATGTATAAATAATGACTGCTGTGTCCTCTTCTTGCGGCTCATAAGGAGCACCAATATCAAGCCCATTGTGCTCTTCATTCTGGCCCAAAGCTGAGGCTTTCATTCTCACCGCTTTTTCACGCAGTTTTCTGAATTCCCGCAAGCCCATGGCCTTCAAATCCCGCACCTTAGCTCTTGTCGTGCCATATTCGATGGGCATGAAGCTTTCCATGCTCACGCCTAAAATATCTTCAATATCCTTACATTCTTCAAGTTTAGAATATAATTTCTCAGAAACAAAAATGGCCTTTGCTTCCGAGTGGCGCAAAATATGCTGGATAGCATCAGGGTGGAAGTCTGGCAAAATAGGCACCGCAACTGCGCCCATGCTCGTAATGGCAAAGTACACAATGCCCCAGTGCACGCAGCTTTCACTCAAAATGGCCACACGGTCACCGCGGCCAATGCCTTCTTCCTCGAGCCACAGCGAAAGCTTGGTCACATGTTCGCACACCTCGCCAAAGGTTAGCGGTGTGCCGCCAACAGCTGAATACGCAGGGGCATCCTTAAACAGGCGTGAGGCACGCTCCACAATATGACGCAATGTATATAAGGATAGGTCTTGCATGATTGGCCTTTTTATTTCTGGGGCTTTGCCAGCGTTGCTCTCTGCATCCGTAAGACTCGCAGGCTCGTCTAACGGCTATGCCTTCGGCACAATTCAGGCAGGCCCAGCTCCCCCACCAGAGGACCTAGGTCCTTTGGAATCCTTTTTAGGGAGGATGGAGTTTTATTCTATGCAAAGTTACTACTTTGAGCACAACTGGCATGGGCAAGCAAATGATTTGCGCTTGCCTAGTAAACACATTATGTCTAAAGGAAATAGACAGAAGGCGCAAGTTTTGCCCTATAATTAGAAAGGAGAAAAGCAATGTTGAAGCATGTTGTGTACTGGACACTGAAGGATGAGGCAGAAGGGCATACCGCTGCTGAAAATGCTACGAAGTTCGTAGAAATTATCCGTAATCTTGAAGGCCGTATTCCTTCACTATTGAGTCTCGATGTCTCTGCAACGTTCGCAGACACCACTACCGAGCCATGCCACGTTATCCTTATCTCCACTCACGCCGACGCTGAAGGCCTCAAAGCCTACGCTGAACACCCAGACCATATGGCGTGCATCCCGTTCATTAAGGCCATCGCTGCTAGCCGCAAGGCTATCGATTTTATTGTGTAGTTTTTTTAACTGGGGGAGGGGGAAAACTTTCGAGAAAGTTTTCCCCCTCCCAGCGTTGCTCTCTGTGGCTGTAAAGCTCGAAGACTCGCTAACAGCCATGGGCTTCGCCCACCCTTCGGGCAGGCCAGACCCCCTCCCTCTTTCAAAGCTTTTTATTTGCGACGGTAGTTCATTTCTTCGTATGGGAAATTTCGGCGCATGGGGAGTGGGCAGGTAATGATGCTTGTCGTGGCTGTTACGTATTTTTGTTGAATGAAATTCGTATGGCTTCGTATGTCACTTGTGCAAGTGGCATAAATAAAAAAGCCTTGTTTTATCACGACGATAAAACAAGGCTTTCCTTAATTTCTTACTTGATTGTACACCTGAACTTCATACGGAGCCATACATAGTTAGCCCAACGATGACCTGACACGGCCACGCTGAACTTCATACTTGGCCTGCCCCCATGCGCCGCGAATAGACACACAGCGACCCACACTTCCTACGCAAATAAAAAGTTTGGAAGGAGGATGGGGGGTCTGGG
>JAWXUA010000096.1:0-11565 GCA_044433065.1 Pseudomonadota bacterium | reverse complement strand
CCCCCCCATCCCTTTCAAAACTTTTTATTTGCGGATGATGTTTGGTGCTTTTGCGAGAATGCACAGCCGCATGGGTGGCTTGGGTACTATTTTTTAGCCAAAATATATCGTCGCATGGAAGGATAAAAATACAAACGACGCAACGTTTTCATGCAAAAAATAAGCCGCCTTGCAAAACAGTCAAGAAATAGGGCCAGCACTTTCTCTAAGTATACCCAAACTTAAGCTAAGTCTGGTTTATTAAGGAGAATGTATAAGGTCTATTTTCTTGGCAATTTTGCAAAACGGACCACGTCCACACATAATCCACAATTTTTCCACATTAGGGAAGATGTATGCCTTCGCCTAAAAATCTATCTTGGGGTTCTGTCCAACGACAAGCGCCATTCCCTCCCCCAGAAAATCAAAATAAACAACCTACTCAACCAGCGCCTTAATCGCATCAACGAAATAATCAAGCTCAGCTTCAGTGGTAGCGAAACTGGTCATCCAGCGTACTTCGTGGATGGTGGTGTCCCATTCATAGAAATAGAATTGCTCTTGCAAGGCAGCGATGTGCTCTGGTACGAGCACAGCAAAGACGGAGTTTGCTTGTGGCATACGCGATACCTTGACATGAGGAACGGTCTCGAGCTTGGCGACTAAGAGACGGGCCATATCGTTAGCATGTTTAGCATTTTGACGCCACAGTTCGTCCTGCATATACTCGATGAATTGGGCCGCAACAAAGCGCATTTTAGAGAAGAGCTGCATGCCCTGCTTGCGTGCAAAGGCAAAGTCCTTAGCGAGCTCTTTATTGAAAAACACCACAGCCTCACCGTAGAGGAGACCATTTTTCGTGCCACCAAAGGAGACCACGTCAACACCAGCTTGTACGGTGATGTCAGCGAGACTACAACCAAGACTTGCCACAGCGTTGCAAATTCTAGCCCCATCCATGTGCACAATCATGCCATGCTCATGAGCGTAATCTGCAAGCACGCGGATTTCTTCAGGGGTATAGACGGTGCCACACTCTGTTGTTTGCGTGATGGACAAAACACGTGGCTGAGCACGGTGCACGTCGCCCAAATTGGCCACGTAAGGAGCGATGCCTTCAACAGTCATCTTACCATCAAAGGAAGGTACAATCTCAATTTTGGAACCTGTCGCTGCTTCAAGACCACCGCACTCGTCCACCAAAATATGCGCCATGTCTGATGCTACAACAGCTTGCCATGGTCTTAGGAGGCTCTTCATGCACAAGATATTAGCCGCGGTACCGAGGCCCACAAAAAATACATCAAGCTCGGTTTCGAACGCTTCAGCAAAAACGTCCTTGGCCTTCTGGCACAAGTCGTCATTACCATAGGGTTTTGCATAGCCCACATTGGCCGCTTCAATGGCTGCCATGATTTTTGGGTGGGTACCGGCTGTATTGTCACTGGCAAATTGTACTATCATTGGGATTGCTCTTTTGGGTTGCGATTATTTTTTAGCTTGGCTAGGGAAAGTACTATCCCCGATGCCTCAAAGCTTGCTCATAAACATCTATAGTATCATGATAAAAATCCACATCGCGAAGACTCGACATGCGGTGGATGCAATGCTGACGAAGTTGTTCGCGCCATGTATGGTTGGTCATGGCCTTGGCAAGCATCGCTTCCATGGCGGCAATATCGCCTACTGGGAACATGGCATCAGCTGGTAACAAATCTGGCATGACACCAACGGTACTTGAAACCACAGGCACACCGCTAGCCATGATTTCTACGGCAGCACGGGCTATGGCTTCGGACCAGAGAGACGGCACTATACCAAGGTCCATGGCGGCAATGCACGCTGTGACGTCAGAACGTTTGCCTGTGATGACCGTAATATCATCGATGCCAGCTTCAGCAATCCAAGCTTGGACCTCAGCAAGCGAAGTCGACGTCGCAAAGCCTGCAAGCATGAGCCTAATATGATGCATGCCAGCTTGGCGGAGGCGCGCAACAGCTTGGATGGTCTCGCGCTGAGCTTTAACAGTGTCAAAACGCCCAAGCAAACCAACCACAAAGTGCTCTTGGGTCCAGTTGAATTCAGCACGAACCTGTTGACGCCCAAGCACGTCACGCTCATAAAATGACTCTCCAACACCGCCTAAAATAGTGTGCACGCGCGAAGCAGGAACACCCATTTTGTCCACCATATGCTGCGCCATGGGCGAATTCGTTGCGATGATGGCATCAGCAAAGCGTTGATGGAGGATTTTATTAAAAAGGTTACTTTTGGGAAGCCGCTGGTCACCGCGGGTTCGCACCAGAGCAAAGTTTTCCGTAGCACGTAAACGCGCCCAAAGAGGATAGCTTTCACCCCGATGGCAATTGACGATGTGGGGCTGAAAATCACGCACAAGCGTACGCATGGAATGCAAGAGCGATGGCATGGCAAGAGGGTTGCCTGTGTTTAACGGCAACGCCATGGGCTCAAGGCCCAAGCTTTGTGCTTTGCGGAAAGACTCTGTATTTTCAAGGCCAACCATAAGACATTCATGCCCGTGCTCACGCATGAGCCGCGTCAAAGCAATACCATACCACGCTGTCGCGTTGAACCAACGCACATTGACGATTTGCAAGGAACGGATGGACTTTTTTTGATATATTTGTCCTGTATTCTTCACACCACACCCACATAAAAATCATAATATATTGATACACGTAACAACCTGCCATTCATGCCAGTAAGTCTTACAAATGACAAGCTGAGTGATGAAGGAAACTTTTAAAAAACGTTCCTCTATCAGCTTGTCCAAAAATAACAATTGGACGGCGTGGATAAAAAACGCTACAGGCATAGGAAGACATGACATAATCATAACCATCAAATATAGTAACCCAAAAAAAGAAAGTTCATGGAACACTACGAAGCACAGCAAGACAAAGACAATACGCGCGAAAGCCTAGATTTTGATGATGCAAGCCTTGCCAATCAGCTCTTTGGGCCGCGCAACGCCAACCTTGATATTGTGGCTGACTGTGCAGGTGTAACCATAGATAGCCGTGGCGCAAGTGTGACGGTTTGTGGTGGCGATGCCAAATCTCGTGAAAATGTGCTCAAGCTTTTAACACAACTGTATGGCCTTTTAAAATCTGGCCATCCTGTGTATAGTCGTGATATTGCTCATGCTTACGGCATGCTTGATCGAGACCAGTCCACAGATTTGCGCAAGGTGTACCGAGATAATGCATGCATTGTGTCGCCACGCAAAACCATTAGTGCAAAGACCTTATCGCAAAGGGATTATATGGCTGCTTTGCGTGACCATGAAATGGTCTTTGGCGTTGGTCCTGCTGGCACGGGCAAGACCTATTTAGCTGTAGCCATGGCTCTTTCCTATTTACATGCCCGTAAGGTGAAGCGCATTATTTTGACGCGACCAGCCGTAGAAGCTGGCGAAAAGCTTGGCTTTTTACCCGGTGACTTGGTGGAAAAGGTCAATCCCTATTTGCGGCCTTTATACGATGCTTTGCACGACATGCTCGATACCAATAAGGTTGCAGAAATGATGGAAACAGGCGTCATTGAAATTGCGCCGCTTGCTTTTATGCGTGGTCGAACCTTGAATGATGCCTTCATCATCCTTGACGAAGCGCAAAATACCACGCATGAACAGATGAAGATGTTTCTAACGCGCCTTGGCTTTGGCTCTCATGCGGTTATTACTGGCGACGTGACACAAATCGACTTGCCCACCTTTGGCAAAGGCAATGCCCTTTCGCGCTCTGGTTTGGTGCAAGCCATAAAGGTGCTTGATAATGTGAAAGGTATTCGCATCATCCGCTTCCATGAAGCTGATGTGGTGCGCCATCCTTTAGTTGGCCGCATTGTCAATGCATACGAGAACTATGAACATAGCGAACACCCTGCCTAAATATATCCGCCGCTTTGTTGGTCAAAGCGATGTGATTGGTATTGGCATTCTTTTTTGCACCTTGGTTTTTCTGGCCTTTGTGGCTGGTAGCGAGCTGAAAACGCCCACACGCATGCTTGTTGCTGGAGAAATTGCCCAGCACGATGTCATTGCTGACCGCAACTTGCTTGTGGAGGACAGCCAATCTACACGTGTACGCAAAGACCAAGTAGCTATGCTGCAACCTGCTGTTTTTGAACACAGTCTTGAGGCTGTTTCACGTTTTCGTGAGCGCATCCATGCTATTTTCCGCATGCTCAATGAAGCTGGTTCAGCTGACCTTGAAAGCTTGCGCGTCTTACTTGCTGACGAAATGCATCGCGACGTTTCCTTGCGCACCATGGCTCTCTGGTCCAGCGAAAATCTTCAGCACTATGTCACAAGCACTATTTTGCCATGGCTTGAACCTTGCCTTGCAGAAGGTGTGGCTAGTGACATGCGCATATTGGTTCAGTTTAAAGGTGGCATCCTTATTCGCGACATAGCACGTGGTAGCGAAGTATTACGTACCGATGTGTACACCATCCCAGATTTGCGCGCGGTCACGTCCAAACTCACACAGCGCTTAAAGAACGACATGGAGCTAACTTTAGCCATGCGTCGCGCTATTCTATCCCTTATTGAACCGCTTTTGCCACCAACCTTAACCATGAATAGCGAAGCTACTCTTGCTCGCGCTAACGAAGTTATGGCTGCTGTGGAACCTATTTTCTACCAATTGCAAAGGGGCGAAGTCATCGTACGCCAAGGCGATCGGGTGACTAGCGAGCAACAGCTTAAAATGCAAAGCCTTTTTCGAAGCAGCAACCAAAAATTGCACTCCATGCTTGTGGGTGGCACACTCATTGTGTCAGTCCTGCTAGCCATTGGTTTCTTCCATTCACCAAGCGGAAAACCCGGTCGCGCTTTATCACGTAAAGACTTGATTTTCATCAGTGTTTTACTGTGTACCTTTGCACTCATGGCTAAAGGTTTGCAACACCTTGCACCGCGCATGGTACTTAATGTAGACATTAACCAGCTCGCCTTTTGCTTCCCTGTGGCTGGTGCGGCTGGCCTGTCTGCCTTGATATTTTCTGCACGCCGTTATTGCGTCATGGGCCTTTTCTTGGCCTTGTTCAGCACCATCATGTTCCATGGCGACTTGGCCTTATTCCTGTTTTTCTTTCTTGGTTCCATGCTCAGCACGTGGCTTGTAAGCCGCGCTCAAACGCGTCAAAGCTTGGCCATGAGCTTTTTCCCCTTACTCTTTGGCCTCTTATTCATTGGCCTTGGCACAGCCATGTTGCAGGGTTTACGCGGACAAGAACTTGTGGACACCCTCATTTTTATTGCCGCCAACGCAACAGTATCTATTTTATTGCTTTTTGCCCTAAGCCCTTTCCTTGAGATAACCTTCCGCTATACAACGCGCTTGCGTCTCATGGAACTCATGAGCCTTGAACAGCCATTATTACAAGAGCTTATGGTCACCGCGCCTGGCACGTACCACCATTCTCTCATTGTAGCCAATATGGTAGAAGCAGGAGCCAAGGCTATTGGTGCCAACAGTTTATTGTGCAAAGTTGCAGCCTTATACCACGATATCGGCAAAATTTATAAGCCTGATTATTTCATTGAAAACCAATTCAATGGAGTCAATCGACACAATAAATTGACGCCGTCCATGAGTGCTCTCATCATCTTGACCCACGTGAAGCGCGGTGTTGAGCTTGCGGAAGAGCATCGCCTTGGCCACGAAATTGTGGACATTATCCGCCAACACCATGGCACGCGCTGTATCCGCTTTTTCTATCAGAAGGCTGTGGATGCTGGTGAAACCGTGTCCGAAGCTAATTTCAGCTACCCTGGTCCTCGACCACAAAGCAAGGAAGCCGCCATTGTCATGCTTGCTGACGTTGTGGAAGCCTCGAGCCGTACCTTGCATGACCCAACGCCTGCGCGCATCCGTAGCCATATTTATTCCATGATTATGGGCACATTTTCTGATGGTCAGCTTGACGAGTCGGAATTAACATTCAAGGAATTGCATAAGATTTCAGAAAGCTTTTTGCGTGTTTTGACGGGTATTTTCCATCACCGCATTGAATACCCTGATGCGGACAAAGATAAAAATGCAAAGCCTGACAGCAATGCAAAGCCTGATAGCAACGCAAAGCCTGAGAAGTCTGCAAAGACAGGCAAAAACTCTGATGCCTGCACAAGTAACGCCAAGGACTCCACCGCCACCAAAGGTCACGCGTAGATGTTGTATCTCACCTATGAAGAGGATGCTGGCGCTTGGAAGATGCCCTTAAGCCGTCATGAATTGCATGCGCTTTTTGCGTCCATGCAAGCAGCCACTGGGCTTGATGCCTATGATGTGGAGCTGACCATTTGTAATGATGCCAGCATTGCACACGTGAATGCTGAGTATCTGGGCTGTGATGGGCCGACCAATATTCTGTCATTTCCGCAAAGTGACGGAGTTATTTTCGGTGATGACGGCGATGAGGGGGATGAGGGTGATGGCGAGGTGATTTTTGATACAGAAAATGAAGAAAACAAAACGCACCCAGTGCTTGGGGCATTACTCTTATCAGTTGATACGCTCCTCCGCGAAGCATTCCTGTATGGGCAAGATGAGCGCGAACATTGCATTCGCTTATTGGCACATGGCTTAGGACATATTGCTGGCTATGACCATGGGCCAGAGATGGAAGAGTTTGAGGAGTGTGCGAAAAATACTATTTTTTGAGACCTACTACACCTTTGCATCAAACCGCATTCTCGCTAAGGCTATACTATCCTTTATGATAGCTAAAACCTTGCCCAGAGGATATATTCTCTTTTTTTACTTCTTTTTGTATAATAGCAAGAAGTTCCACAAGATCTATAGTAGCAAATTCAAAAAGCACATCTTGGTCCATGCTTTCATAGTGATGAACCATTTTATCTCTAAAACGAGCTATATGCGTCCACGGAATTGTTGGATATGCTTGAATACGTGTTTGAACACCAACTGATTGTATGTATTCCTTCACATTCTCTGCAACACCTGCAAGAGCATGAGCAACGGCAAAACGCAATTGTTCATCATGTTGCCAATCTACAATAGACTTATTTTCTAAAAAAAGTTGTGCTTTGTTTCCGTAATCTAAAATAAGCTCAAGACGCCGAGATATCTTTTTCATAAATAAGCTCCCGTGCGCTACCAATACCTTTACGCACACAGTCATATAAAAGATGCTCTTGCACAAGGTCTACGGACAGACCAAGCTTTTCTTCAAGGGCGAGCTCTACTTCATAGATGCCAAGTCCTTTTGGGCGTGTTTTTTGATCAAAACGAACAATGATATCCACATCACTTCCGGCCCTAGCTTCATTACGTTGCTGAGAACCAAAAAGCTCTGCCCTAAGCACATAGGGATACCCTTTCAAAGTGCTACAAATAGCGTGAATAATGTCATTCTTATTCATCATAATCCCTCGCACTTCAGCAGTTCCAGTCTCCCCAGACCTTGTGGCCGCGAATGTCATACGAAGAGACGTACGCCACCCACAAATAAAAGTCTTTGAAAGGGATGGGGGTCTGGGGGAAGTGAAAACTTTCTTCAGAAAGCTTCCCCTTCCCCCAGCAAAAAATCCCAATTATCCTAACTTGCTGTTCAACAAGTCTGTTACCAATGCAGGGTTGGCCTTGCCGCGTGTTTTACGCATGATTTGGCCCATGAAGAAGCTGATGAGCTTGGTTTTGCCACCTTTGTAGGCTTCAACTTCAGCAGGGTTTTCGGCAATGACTTCGTCCACAGCCTGCTCAATAGCAGAGGTGTCGGAGATTTGCACGAGACCGCGCTCACGGACAAAGGCTTCAGGCATAGCCCCAGTTTCGAAGAGGTCGGCAAAAATATCGTTGCCGATTTTGGCACTGATGAGCCCTGCTTCGATGATGCGCACGAGCTCAGCGAGAGCTTCAGGCTTCATGGCAGAATCAGAGAGAGCCATGGTACGCTGGTTGAGCTCGCGCTGTAGAGGTCCAAGCATGAGGTTTGCGACCTTGCGTGACTGGGCACCACAAGGCATGGATGCTGTGGCGGCAACGGCTGCTTCAAAGAATTCTGCGCAATCACGCTCAGAGGTAAGTTGTTCGGCATCGGCATCGCTGAGGCCAAATTGCTCCATGAAACGAGCCTTACGCGCTTGTGGAAGCTCAGGAAGCGAGGCTTTCCATGTGGTGAGCTGGTCGTCGGAAATATTGATAGGGATGAGGTCTGGGTCTGGGAAGTAGCGGTAGTCGTGGGCTTCTTCCTTACCACGCATGGATTGAGTGATATTTTTGACGCTGTCGTAGAGACGGGTCTCTTGGACAATGGACTCACCATCGTCGAGCATGTCAGCTTGGCGCGTTACTTCATATTCGATGGCACGCTGTACATTGCGGAAAGAATTGAGGTTTTTCAATTCAGCACGTGTACCAAACTCTTCTTGACCGTAGGGGCGCAAGGAGACGTTGGCGTCACAACGGAAGCTGCCCTCTTCCATATTACCGTCGCAAATACCAAGGTGAACCACGATGGCGCGCAAGGCTTTGAGGTAGGCAACAACTTCTTCAGGGCTACGCAAATCTGGTTCGCTAACGATTTCGATGAGCGGCGTACCAGCGCGGTTGAGGTCCACATAGCTTGCATTATCTGCTGCGGAGTGGATATTTTTACCAGCGTCGTCTTCAAGGTGGATACGGGTAAGGCCTATGCGGCGGACTTGTGGCTCACCTTTTTTTTGTGGCACAGTGATATCGAGGTAGCCTTGGCCACAAATAGGACGTTCAAATTGCGAGATTTGATAGCCTTTTGGGGAGTCTGGGTAGAAATAGTTTTTCCGTGCAAAGATGGAATTGTTGTTGATTTCACAGTGCATGGCAAGGCCCATACGCACGGCATATTCCACAGCTTTTTCATTGAGCACAGGCAAAACCCCAGGCATACCAGCACACACTTCGCATACGTGAGCGTTAGGCTCTGCACCAAAAGCCGTAGAACAAGAGCAAAAAAGCTTGGACTTGGTACGCAATTGCGCGTGGACTTCAAGACCAATGACGGTTTCATAACGTGCCATGAAAAACTCCTTATGGGCGCGGACTTCGCGCAAAAGCTTACGAGCTATATTGTATAGAAATAAGGTAAAAACGTGTTACGCTAGGATTTTTTCGCAAGGCGGCTATCATGAACAAAGCCGCAACTATGCAATTTTCCAAGATAATCGCTTTTTCCTAAAATACCAAAATTCAAGGCCGCAGGCATGCCCGTGACCACAATTTCATCGCCAAAAATAAGTGCATAGGCGTCCTGACCATCCACAGTCAAGGACACTGTATCCTGATCATTCAAAAAGCGGACGCGGCATTCTGATTGCGGCGCAAGCACCATGGGCGGCACATTGCCAAGGAAAGGACAAATGGGCGTCATGGCGTAGGCGTCCAGTGCTGGGTGCAAAAGCGGCCCACGCGCCGAAATGGAATACCCTGTAGCCCCTGTTGGCGACGAAAAAATCAGACCATCGGCGCGCATGGTGATGAAGTGCTCAGCATCAATGTCCACATCAAGGCTGATGACCCGCGCAAGGGATCCGCGGTGGATGACAATGTCGTTAACAGCGCCACCAGATGCGATGCATTGACCATTACGCACAATGCGAAAATGCAAGGCAAGGCGTGGTGATAATTGCATATCACCAGACATGATGCGTGCTAGGGTTTGTTGCCACGTCACAGCTGGTGCGCTTGTCAAAAAGCCTAAGTTTCCAAGATTGATGCCAAAAATGGGGATACCAACGCCGATGAGCTTTCGTGAGACACCAAGCATGGTCCCGTCGCCCCCAAGCACAAAGACAAGGTCCACGTCATGTAAACACTCGCTAAGCAAAGCAGCTTTGCATGGCGAATAGCTCGTGTCTGCAGTGTTCACTTTTGCGAAAGCCGCACCTAGATTGTCCTCAGCCGAGCCAACACTCACAGGCAGAGTATTCTCACTTGGCGAAAACAAAACACTGGCAGGGCCTTCCATAACACGGCACGCAACACCATACTCGCCAAACCATTGGCACATTTGAAGGCCAAGGGCAGCGGCATGCGGCGTATTCTGCTTGGTCACCACAAGGACGGAGCGAGGTGGATACATACAAACCTTATATCACGTGCTATATTTTTATTGTGGCGAGCAAAATAAATTCGTCTTCAACAAAAAGCCCACAGAGCGCACCACAAGAAGGGCATACGAAAGAACAAAGTCTAAAGCAAAGCGGCCCAAGCTTCAAGCATATGCATGCCCACTTATGCCATAAAATATGACCACATTGAAAAAAAACACGCCACACGCCCAAAAGAACAGCCCAAAGCTTGCATTGAGCCACCTTCGTGATTACAGCCTATTCATAAAGCACATTTTTAACGCCAAAAATCCCGTATTGTCAGCGCGGCCCATTTGGTGTATTTTCATCTCTATCTGCCATGATGCCTGATGCAATGCCCAAGGAAAACCGAAAGCATGTTCAAACACATTGCAGACTCCAACGGTAAAAGGAAATAAGATGCCAGAACAAGCGCGACGCATAGTTCTTGAACATAGCTCCCAAGGTGCACGCCTTCGCGAAAGCTTTTTCGCACAAAATGCTGATGCTATCGTAGACGCGGCACGTATTCTTGCGGTCACCATGGCTCGCGGCCATAAGCTGCTGCTGTGTGGTAACGGTGGCAGTGCCGCTGATGCACAGCACCTTGCCGCAGAATTTGTTAACCGCTTCCAAATGGAACGGCCCCCACTGCCAGCCATTGCCCTGACCACAGACTCATCCATCATTACCGCTATCGGCAACGACTACAGCTTTGATCAAATCTTTGAAAAGCAAGTACAAGCCCTTGGTAATGCTGGTGATATGTTTATGGGTATCTCAACATCTGGCAATAGTCCCAACGTGGTCCGAGCCATGATCGCTGCTCGCGAAAAAGGTCTCACCACCATGGGCGTCACAGGTCAAGGCGGCGGCCAAATGGCACAGCTCTCCGATATCCTCTTTGCCGTGGATTGCCCCACAACAGCCCTTGTTCAAGAAGTCCACATTGCACTCGGCCACCTCTTATGCGGCCTGACCGACCATTTCCTCTTTGAAAATGTCGTCGCACTGCAACCTTGGCTTGAACAAAGTCCATCATCTATATAGTATGCACTCGCGCTGCTCATAGAGCGCACACTAATACACCATGCCTTTATGCATGCGTAGTACACGTATCCCTATATATGAGGTTTCTCATGCCTATTTTTGAATACGAATGTCAACAATGTGGCAAGCGTTTTGAAGAGCTTGTCTTTGGTGACGACGTGCCCGCCTGCCCTGCTTGCGGTGCCGCCAAAACAAATAAGCTCCTGTCCTGTGCCTGCTTCGCCATGGCTGGTGGTGCTGGTGGTGATAAGCCCTCCTTCTCTGCCCCAAGTTCCGGCGCAAGCAAGTGTTCAGGATGTTCTGGCGGTAATTGCTCATCCTGCGGATAGTTTTTTAAACTGGGGGAAGGGGAAAACTTTTGAAAAAGTTTTCCCCTTCCCACAGACCCCCATCCCTTTTCAAAACTTTTTTGTTGCGACGGAAACTAGACTCGTTGCCTG